>CANHTE010000307.1 GCA_947462945.1 Acetobacteraceae bacterium | reverse complement strand
TGGCCGCGCGGGGCATCAACGTGATCAGCCTGAGCAATGGGGAGCCGGATTTCGCAACGCCCAGCCATGCGGTGGAGGCGGCGCATCAGGCGGCGCTGAATGGGGACACGAAGTACCCGCCCCAGGGCGGCACGGCGGCGATGAAGGCGGCGGTGATCCGCAAGTTCAAGCGCGACAATGGGTTGGACTTCACGGCGGACGAAATCCTGGTCACCAACGGGGGCAAGCAATCCATCTACAACGCGCTGATGGCCACGCTCGATCCGGGGGATGAGGTGGTGATCCCTGCCCCCTATTGGATCAGCTACGCCGATATGGCGAAGGTGGCGGGCGGCGTGCCGGTCACCGTCTCCTGCCCGCAGAATAACGGCTTCAAGCTGCGGCCGGAGGATCTGGAAGCGGCGATTACGCCCAAGACCAAATGGGTGATGCTGAACTTCCCCAACAACCCGACGGGCGCTGCGTGCTCGCGCGCGGAAATGCAGGCGCTGGCCGATGTGCTGCTGCGCCACCCGCATGTCTGGGTGATGACGGATGATATGTATGAGCACCTTGTCTATGACGGCTTCGAGTTCTGCACGATCGCCGAGGTCGAGCCCCGGTTGAAGGACCGCACGCTGACGGTGAACGGCGCCTCCAAGACCTATGCGATGACGGGGTGGCGCATCGGGTTTTGCGGTGGGCCGGCGCCCTTGATCAAGGCGATGTTCAACATGCAGGGGCAGGCGACTTCGGGCGTTTCCTCCATCGGCCAGGCGGCGGCGGCGGCGGCGCTGGATGGGCCGCAGGAATTGGTGGCGGAGCGTGCGGCCGAATACCGCATCCGCCGTGATTTCGTGGTGGATGCGCTGAACCAGGCGCCGGGCATTGTCTGCCATAAGCCGGAGGGCGCCTTCTACGTCTTCCCGAATGTGGCGGGCGTGCTGGGCAAGACCAGCAAGGCCGGCACGAAGATCAACAGCGACACGGATTTCGCCATGGCCCTGCTGGAGGAAGCGCATGTCGGCGTGGTGCAGGGCGCGGCCTATGGCATGTCGCCCTATATCCGCATCAGCTACGCGACGGATATGGCCAGCCTGACCACCGCCATGGGCCGCATTCAGGAGTTCTGCCGCGGGCTCACCTGATGCTTCGCCCGGGGACTGACGCGGATGCGGAAACCTATATCCGCCTGATCGGCGATGCCTGGGCGGAATTCCCGGGCGTCATCTTCGATGTGGATGGCGAGTTGCCGGAGCTTCGCGCTCTCGCCAGCCATTTCGCGGCCATGGGCGGCGTGCTGTGGCTGGCGGAGGATGGGCAGGGCATGGTGGCCACCCGCCCTTTGCGTGAGGATCAGGCCTGGGAAATCGGCCGCATGTATGTGGCGAAATCCGCGCGCGGGACTGGCCTCGCCCAGCGGCTTCTGGCGACGGCGGAGGCGCATGCGCGCGCAGGCGGTGCCGAGCGCATGGTGCTCTGGACCGATACCCGCTTTGAGGCCGCGCACGCGTTTTATGAAAAGGCCGGCTATGTCCGGCAGGGCGCCATCCGCATTCTGGATGACCTCTCGAAATCGCTGGAGTTCCGCTACACCAAGCCCAGCCTTGGGCTGGTGGTGGAAATGCTGGACGCCGCCGCCGCCGCCAGCGCTGAACGCCGTCTGGCGGAAATCCTGGTGGCCTGCGTGGCGGATGGCGCCAGCGTTTCCTACCTGCACCCGCTGGCGCGCGACAAATCCCGCGCCTTCTGGAAGCGGGTTTCGACGGATGTGGCCCAGGGCCACCGCGTGCTGCTGGCCGCCTGGGCGGAGGGGCATCTGGCGGGCACGGTCCAGCTGGACCTCGCCACCCCCGAAAACCAGCCGCACCGGGCCGAGATCGCCAAGCTTCTGGTGGACCCCGCCTTCCGCCGCCAGGGCGTGGGCGAGGCGCTGATGCGCCGGGCCGAACAGGCCGCCCAGCGGCTGGGCCGGCGCCTGCTGACGCTGGACACCCGCGCGGGCGACCAGGCCGAGGCGCTGTATCGCCGCCTGGGCTGGCGGGAGGCCGGCCGCATTCCCGGCTATGCGCTGGATGCGGCGGGCCAGGCGCATGACACATTGTATTTTTTCAAACCGATCGCCTGAGGCGCGCGGCGTTCCACCGGATGAAAGATGGGGCGGCCCAGCCCCGAGACTTCCCGGCCTGATCGGGGAGGCTGCCCCCCCATCAGGCCGCGAGGTTCATCACCGTCTCAGGCCGTCGCGCTGCGCACGATGCGCACCATCGAGCCACGGAAGGCTTCCACCGATTCCCGTGTTTCGCGCGCGGCGCCTTGCATGGCTTCGGTTTGCGCGGCCGTCTCGCTGGTGGTGCGCTTGACCTCATTCAGGCTGACCGAGACTTCGCGCACATCCACGGCGGCTTCGGCGACGCGGGCGGCGATTTCCCGCGTGGCGGCGGCCTGCTGTTCCACCGCGGCGGCGATGGAGGCGGACATGCGGTCAATCTCACCCACGGATTCCGCCATTTCGCCCACGGAGCGCACGGCGCTTTCGGTCGCCTGGCCGATGCTCTGCACCTGCTTGGCCACTTCCTCGGTCGCGCGGGCGGTTTGCGCGGCCAGATCCTTCACCTCGCTCGCCACCACGGCGAAGCCCTTGCCGGCCTCACCCGCGCGGGCGGATTCGATGGTTGCGTTCAAGGCGAGGAGGTTGGTGCGGCCGGCGATCTCGGAGATCATGCGAACCACTTCGCCAATCCGGCTTACGCCATCGGACAGGCCGGCGATGACGCTGCGGCTGGCCTCACCGCGCTCGGCCACGCGGCGCGTCAGGTCACTGGCGCCGGAGAGGCGGCTGGAGATTTCGCGCACGCTGGCCGAAAGCTGTTCCGTCGCGGTGGCAACGGCCTCGGCATTGCCCAGCGAGCGGCCGGCGGCGGCGCTTGCCACCTCGGTTTGTTGCGCGGCGCCGCGCATGCTGTCCGCCATGGCGCTGGCCGTGTCCGACATGCTGCCGGCACGGGCGCGCACTTCCTCGACCGCATGGCCGGATTCCTGCTCGACGCGGGTGGCCATCTGGTTCAGGGCGGCGATGCGCTCGGCCTCGGCCGCTTCGCGCTGCTGGGCCTGGGCGTCGCGCAGGGCGGCGTTTTCGGCCAGGCCGTCCCGGAAGATGCTGAGGGAGCGCGCCATGGCGCCCAGCTCATCGCCGCGTTGCAGGCCGGGGATGGTGGCCTTGTAGTCGCCCGCCGCGATCTGGCCCATCGCCGCCACCATGCCGCGAACCGGCGGCACGATGATGCGGTTCAGCGCCACGATATTGACCAGCACGGCCAGGATCATCAGCGCGGAAGCCAGCATGGCCATCTGGTTGGTGAAGGTCAGGCCCTCCGTGCTGACGCCCATGGCGCCCTGCGCCCCGGCCCTTTCGGCGGCGCGCAATTCCTGGATGGCGGCGGACATGGCGTTGCCCTGGGCGCGGAAATCCACCAGCACATCACTGAAGCGCTGCGCCTGGGTGTTGATGCGCTGCGAGGCCTGCGACCAGGCGGCGAAGCCCGTGCCCACGGCGGAGCTGGGTTCAAAGCCGGCGCCGGAGAGGGCCTGCGCCGCGGCCGCGGCGGCGGCGTTGGCCGCGGTGCGATGCGCCGGCGTCGGCTCGGCGCGATATCGCAGCGCCGCGATCTGCGCGGCGGCGATCAGCCGCTCGACGCCCGCTGCCTGACCGGGCGGCAGGGCGGCGA
>CANHTE010000306.1 GCA_947462945.1 Acetobacteraceae bacterium | reverse complement strand
GCGCCGATCTCGGCGGCAAGCGCGGCAAATTTCTCGCGCACCACGCCGGCATCCAGCGGCTGGTCGCCATTTGGGCCAAAAATCGCCGGGAAATAGGCGGGCTGCACCTTGCCCACCATGACATTCGCATCCGTCACGGTCAGCGGGCCGCCCCGGCGGTAACAGGCCGGGCCCGGCACGGCGCCGGCACTCTCCGGCCCCACGCGATAGCGCGCGCCATCGAATTTCAGGATGGAACCGCCACCGGCCGCGACCGTGTTGATGGCCATCATCGGCGCCCGCATGCGCACGCCGGCCACCACCGTCTCAAAGGCGCGCTCATACTGGCCCGCGTAAAGCGCCACATCGGTGGAGGTGCCGCCCATGTCGAAGCCAATGATTTTCTCGAAGCCCGCCATGGCGGCGGTGCGGGCGGCGCCGACGATGCCGCCGGCGGGGCCGGAGAGAATGGCGTCCTTGCCCTGGAAGCTGGAGGCCTCCGCAAGACCGCCCGAGGACTGCATGAAATAGAGCTTGATGCCTTGCTTCCCGGCCGATTCACGCCCGACTGCGTCGGACGATCGGACGCTCTGCCCGGCCGATTCACGCCCGACTGCGTCGGACGATCGGACGGGGCCCCCAAGCTCATCCGCCACCTGCGCCACATAGCGCCGCAGGATCGGCGAGAGATAGGCATCCACCACCGCCGTATCCCCGCGCGGCACGATGCGCGGCAGGGGGCTCGCCTGGTGGGAAAGGCTGATCTGCGAAAAACCCTCCTCAGCCGCAATCTCGCCCAGGCGGATTTCATGCGCCGGATGTGCCCAGGCATGCATCAGCACGACGGCCACGGCCCGAATGCCATCGGCATGCCCGGCCCGCAGCGCGGCGCGCGCCGCCGCCTCATCCAGGGGCGCGATCTCGATGCCATCCACGGTCACGCGGCCGCCGATCTCGGCCACGCGCTCATGCAGCAATTCGGGCAGCTTGATATTGAGGTCGAACAGGCGCGGCCGGGCCTGGTTGCCGATGCGCAGCATATCGGCGAAGCCCTGCGGCACCAGCAGCAGCACCCGCTCCCCCTTGCGTTCCAGCAGGGCGTTGGTGGCCACGGTGGTGCCCATCTTCACCGCCTCGACCACGCCTTCGGGCAGGGCAGCGCCAGGGGGCAGGCCCAGCACCTGGCGGATGCCGGCCACCGCCGCGTCCTTGTAACGCTCGGGATTTTCAGAGAGCAGCTTGGTGGTGGACAGGCTGCCATCGGGGTGGCGGGCGACGATATCGGTGAAAGTGCCACCGCGATCAATCCAGAATTGCCACTTTCCCAAGGACATGCACCCACTCCTCACCGCGTTTCATTGCTTTGCAGGGCCATGGCCGGCCGCGCAAGGGGGCGGATGCGGATTGCCCCTGCCAAAACCCGCCCTTCGTGCTATCTCCGCCCCCCGGCAAGGGGGGAACAGCTTGAGCTTCTGGGGCAAGATCATTGGTGGCGTCACCGGCTTCGTCACCGGCGGGCCGGTGGGCGGGCTACTGGGCGCATTGGCCGGCCATGCCGCAGATGGCGCCCCGCGCCTGGGGCCGAATGCCGCGAACCTGGCTTCCATGCTGGGCTCGAAGGAGCAGCTTTTCGCCATTTCCGTGGTGGTGCTTTCGGCCAAGCTCGCCAAATCCGACGGCCCGGTGGTGCGCGCCGAGATCGACGCCTTCAAGCGCATGTTCCGCATTCCGCCCGAAAACATGCGCGATGTGGCAGCCCTGTTTGACGAGGCCCGCGAAACCGCCGAGGAATTCGAACCCTTCGCCGACAAGCTGGGCGAGGCCTTCGCCCATAACCGCGCCATGCTGGAAGATGTGCTGAGCGCGCTGTTCACGATTGCCCGCGCCGATGGCCCGCTGACGCGCGGCGAGGTGCGCTTCCTGCAACGCGTGCAAACCGGCTTCGGCCTGGAAGCGCGCGAATGGGAGCGCGCCCGCGATGGCGAAGCGCGGTCCGGCAGCGCCGCCGGGCAACCCCAAGGCATAGACGCCTATTCGGTGCTGGGCCTGCCGCCCAACGCGACGGACGAACAGGTGCGCGCCACCTGGCGCAAGCTGATGCGCGAAAACCACCCCGATGCCCTGGCGTCACGCGGCGTCCCCAAGGAATTCATTGACCGCGCCACCGGCAAAGTCGCCGAAATCAACAACGCCTGGGATAGGATCAAGCGCGAGCGGAAGCTTTGAGCCTGCGCATCATCGAAGCGCCCTCCCCCAACACCGAGCCCCGCCCCGCGGGCACGGTGATCGACACCCTCATCCTGCACTACACCGGCATGCAAAGCGGCGCCGAGGCCATCGCCCGGTTGCGCGACCCCGCCGCCGTGGTCTCGGCGCATTATGTCGTGGAGGAGGATGGCACCATTCTCCGCCTGGTCCCCGATGCGTTGAAGGCCCGCCATGCGGGCATCTCCCATTGGCGGGGCCGTTCGGCGCTCAACGCGAATTCCATCGGCATCGAGCTCATCAATCCCGGCCATGAATGGGGCTACCGCCATTTTCCGGCGATGCAAATGGCGGCCCTGGCCGATCTCTGCCTGGAGATCCTGGCCCGCCATCCCATCCCGCCGCAAAACGTGGTGGGCCATAGCGATGTGGCACCGGACCGCAAGCAGGACCCTGGCGAGTTGTTTGACTGGCAGGGCCTGGCCGCCAATGGCATCGGCCTCTGGCCCGAAGCCGATGGCCCGGCCGAGGGCGACCCCCTCACCCTGCTCGGCCGCATCGGCTACCGCACCGATCTGCCGCTCTCGATGCTGATCACCGCCTTCCAACGCCATTGGCGGCCGGAGTTGGTGAATGGGGACGCCGATGCCGGCACGCTCGCCCGGCTGCGGGCGGTCGCCGCCCTGTTCGGGTGAAGCCGGCGGCCTGAGGCTTGACCTCCAAGCCGCTCAGGGCGCAACAAGCCCTCGATACCGGATGGCTGGACGGCCGCTGGCGCCGCGAGAGATCGCGGGGCTGGAGGAAAGTCCGGGCTCCACGGAAATACGGTGCCGGCTAATGGCCGGCGGGCGAAAGCTCAGGGAAAGTGCCACAGAAAACAAACCGCCGGTTCTGCGATCCCGCCACGTGGGGTCAGCACATCCGGCAAGGGCGAAACGGTGGGGTAAGAGCCCACCGCGCTTCCAGCAATGGCGGCGGCACGGCAAACCCCACCGGGAGCAAGGCCGAATAGGGAGGGCTGTCGCAAGGCTTTAGCCTTAGCGACGGGGGCATTTCCGCCCCGCCCTCCGGGTTGGCCGCGCGAAGCCTGCGGCAACGCAGGCTCCAGAGGAATGGTCGTCCATGATCCGCCCGGGGAAACCCGGCCGGGTCAAGACAGAACCCGGCTTACAGGCCATCCGGTATCGCTGGCGCGCGCAGCCCTCCTGGCGGCTCGCAGCCCAGGCCGAAGCTTGCTTTGCGGCCCGGGGCGTGCCGCCCGCGCCATCCATTGCGCCCCCGCCTGTGGCCATGACGGCGGCGATCCGCGCCGCAAATCCAACCTTCAACCGACCGAGGCCAAGCCCGCCGGGCAGGGCCACAATGTGCCGTTTGCACAAGGGGGCCGGCCTGTGGCTCCACGGCAACACAGCCCGGCAATAACACCCCTCAGCTCAGCCCTTTTGTTAAGGTTTACAAGCAAGTTACTGTTTTAAAATAACAACATGCCCTACGCCACATCAGCCAGCCAGAGTCATATCCCTT
>CANHTE010000305.1 GCA_947462945.1 Acetobacteraceae bacterium | reverse complement strand
GTGGCGCAGCAGCACGTCGGTGAGCTGCTTCAGCTCTTCCTTGTTGTAGGCGGCGCCCGTCGGGTTGGAGGGGTTGTTCAGGATCAGCCACTTGGTCTTGGGCGTGATCGCCGCTTCCAGCTGCTCCGCGGACATCTTGAAGCCGGAATTCATGCCGCAGGGCACGAAGACGGGTGTCCCTTCGGCCAGCGCCACGATATCGGGATAGCTGACCCAGCAGGGGGTGGGGATGATGGCCTCATCGCCCGGGTTGATGGTGGCCAGCAGCGCGTTGAAGATCACCTGCTTGCCGCCGGTGGTGACGATGATCTCCTCCGGCTTGTACTCGATGCCGCTGTCACGCTTGAACTTGTCCGCCACGGCCTGGCGCAGCGCCACCGTGCCCGAGACGTCAGTGTACTTCGTCTCACCACGCTGAATGGCCGATATGGCGGCGTCCTTGATGTTCTGGGGCGTGTCGAAATCGGGCTCACCGACGGAGAGGCTGATCACATCCTTGCCGGCGGCCTTCAGCGCGCGGGCCTTGGCCGTGATGGTGATGGTCTGCGAGGGCGAAATGCGGTCCAGCCGATCGGCGGTGAGGTTCATGTTCTTCCGAGTCCTGACGATGTCCGGACCCTATTCCCGTGACGGGAGCGTTTCAACCCGGGCCTGTCCCACAAAGAGGCGGCAGAAGGCGCGGGACAATAAAAAAGCCGCCCCGAAGGGCGGCTTTTCGTGGGCTCGGAAAATGTGAAGCTCAGTGCTTCACGTCAGCCCAGACCTTGCGCTTCACGGCGTAGGTGAGGCCGCCCAGGATGGTCAGGAAGATCAGCACCTTCACGCCCATGGCGCGGCGCGTTTCCATCTCGGGCTCGGCCGCCCAGGCCAGGAAGGTGGTCACGTCTCGCGCCATCTGGTCCACGGTCGCCTTGGTGCCATCGGCGTATTCGATCTGGTCCTCGTTCAGCACGTTGGGCATGGCAATCTGGAAGCCGGGGAACCAGCGATTGTAGTTCATCCCGTCCATCATGGTCATGCCCGCCGGCGGATCGGCATAGCCGGTCAGCAGGGCATGCAAATAATTGGCGCCGTCGTTGCGGGCCTTGGTCATCACCGAAAGATCGGGCGGGTAGGCGCCGTTATTGGCGCTGCGGGCCGCTTGCTCATTCGGGAAGGGGCGGCGGAAGCGATCCGGCACGCGACCCGGGCGCTCGAACATCTGGCCCTCATCATTCGGGCCATCCGTCACGGTGAAGGTGGCGGCGATTTCGCGCACCTGCGCCTCGGTCAGGCCGAGATCCATCAGATTGCGGTAAGACAATTGCCGCATCGCGTGGCAGGCCGAGCAGACTTCCTTATAGACCTGGAAGCCGCGCTGGGCCGAAGCGCGATCAATGGTGCCGAACAGCGAGTTGAAGCTGAAATTCGCGTTCGGCGGCGGCGGCGCACCACCTGCCGCCAGCGCCGGAGCGCTGGCAAACAGGGCGGCAGAGAGGGCGAAAGCCTTCAGAAGACGCATGGGTTCAGGCCTTTTCCATCGGCTTGGCGGCAGCGGTGCCGGGGATCGGCCCACCACCGAGGCTCGCCTTGGCGCCCAGCACGGCGCGGGAGATGCTCTCAGGCAGCTTCATCACCACTTCAAAGCGGCCCATCATCGGCAGGACCACCAGGAAATAGACGAAGTAGAACATGGTGCAGATCTGGCTGATCAGCACGTAGGGCTGCTCGGCCGGCTTGCCGCCCACCCAGGTCAGCACGAAGAAATTCACCGTCCAGAGCAGGAAGATGATGCGCGTGATCGGGCGGAAGCGCATGGAGCGCACCTTCGACGTATCGAGCCAGGGCAGGAAGAACAGCACGATGATCGCGCCGCCCATCAGGACCACACCACCCAGCTTGTCCGGCACGGCCCGCAGGATGGCGTAGAAGGGCAGGAAGTACCATTCAGGCACGATATGCGCGGGCGTCACCAAGGGGTTGGCCGGAATGTAATTGTCGGCATGGCCCAGGTAATTCGGCGCGAAAAACACCAGCGCGGCAAAGACGGCCAGGTAAACCACAATGCCGACCGAGTCCTTGATCGTGTAATAGGGGTGGAATGGAAGCGTGTCCTGCGGGCCCTTGGGCTCAATGCCCAGCGGGTTGTTGGAACCCGTGATGTGCAGCGCCGCCACATGCAGGAACACCACGCCCACGATCACGAAGGGCAGCAGGTAATGCAGGGAGAAGAAGCGGTTCAGCGTCGGGTTATCCACCGAGAAGCCGCCCCAGAGGTAGGTCACGATGGTCGGACCCACCACGGGTATGGCGCTGAACAGATTGGTGATCACGGTGGCGCCCCAGAAGGACATCTGGCCCCAGGGCAGAACATAGCCCATGAAGGCCGTTGCCATCATCAGCAGGAAGATCACGACGCCCAGCATCCACAGAAGCTCGCGTGGCGCCTTGTAGGAGCCGTAATACAGCCCGCGCCAGATGTGGACATAGACCACGACGAAGAACATCGAGGCGCCATTCATGTGCACATAGCGGATCAGCCAGCCGAAATGCACGTCGCGCATGATGCGCTCGACGCTGTCAAAGGCGTAGGCGGTGTGCGGCGTGTAGTTCATCGCCAGGAAAATTCCGGTCGCGATCATGATCATCAGGTTGATCATCGCCAGGGCGCCGAAGTTCCAGAAATAGTTGAAGTTCCGGGGCGTCGGAAACACCCCGTACTCCTTCTGGATCATCGTGATGACCGGCAGGCGCTGGTCAATCCAGCGCAGAACCGGATTGGAAACCTGAGAGTCGTGCAGACCCATACCCATGGTGCTCGTCCTCAAAGCAAAAACAGGGGGCAGCGTGGGACCATACCCCGCGCCCGGGAAACCTCAGCCGATGCGGATCGACCGGTCGGACATGAAGCTGTAGTCGGGAACTTCAAGGTTGGTGGGCGCGGGCCCTTTGCGAATACGCGCCGAGGTATCGTAGTGGCTGCCATGGCAGGGGCAGAACCAGCCATTATAGTCGCCCTTTGCATCGGTTGACTTCTGGCCAAGCGGGACGCAGCCCAGATGGGTGCAGACGCCCACCACCACCAGCCAGGGGTCGCGGCGGATGCGCGACTGGTCAGGCGCCGGGTCCTTCAACTCGCTCAGGGGAACGGCACGCGCGGCGGCGATTTCCTCGGCCGTGCGGTGCCGCACGAAGACCGGCTTGCCGCGCCACATCACCGTGACACTCTGGCCGACGGCAATGGGGCTGATATCCACCTCGGTGCTGGCCAAGGCGAGCACATCCTTGGACGGCGCCAGGGAGCCGATGAACGGCCAGGCGATGGCGCCAACGCCCACGGCGGCGAAGGCCGTCGTCGTCAGTTGGAGAAAATCGCGCTTGGTGACGCCGGGCGTGCTGCCCGTCGTTGTGTGCGATGCCACAGAATCAGCCATCAAGCTCACCTTTCCGTTCCGCCGTCTCAAACGGCTGAAACCCCAAACAAGACGGCGCGCGAGTCCTCGCCCGCGCCCCGTCCCACGCCTGCTGCCTATTAGGGATGCTTCGGGAGGCTGGCAACCGCACCCCGGCATAAGAAGGTGCAATCACGCCGAAATTTGCCCAGGCTGGAAGCCACGCGACTTGGTGATAGGCTGCAACCATGAACGAAGCCTCAAGCCCCCCCCTCAGCCATCCCTTGGCCCTGCCCGCCCAGACCTGGTTCGCCGAATTGCGCGACCGGATTTGCGCGGCCTTC
>CANHTE010000304.1 GCA_947462945.1 Acetobacteraceae bacterium | reverse complement strand
CTCACCGCCGCCGAACGCGCGGGCCTGGCCGACAAGATTGGCGAGTGCTGGGTCGTGGATGCGGGTGCGCCCAACATCCAGAGCATCATCGTGGAGTTGCGCGTGGTGACTGATGCAGGCGGGACGGTACGCCAGGTCCTCCCCAGCGGGGCGATGCCCACCGAGCCCCGTGCGCGCATGGTGTTCGAGGCAGCGCGCCGGGCTTTGCTGGACCCGCGCTGCAATCCACTGCCATTGCCGCGGGAACGGCTGGATGCGCTTCGGAATACCGTGTTCCGGTTCAATCCCCGGGAGTTGGGGCTGCGTTAGGCCGAAGGGGGGGGCTTCGCCCTCCGGGACCGTTTCATCACGGTGAAAGCCAGCCTGGCTCTCCGCATGCGCCGCCCGGTTAAATCCGACAAAGCCATCGGGGCGCAGGGAACTGCCTGCATGCCGGGGCGTTTGTGGCGCAGCGCCCTTCCATTCCCAGATCCGAGGGGTGATTCACCTTTCGCCAAAAATCGGGCAAAAGCGCCAGAAGTTCGGAGTCAGCCTCGCATGAGCACGATCAATCGCCGTTCCTTTCTGGCCGCCGGCCTCGTGGCCCCCGGCATCTGGGCGACGCCCTGGCCGGCCAGCGGGCAAAGCGGCCAGCCCACCATCGTGGACATCACCCGTGCCCGCACCGAGCCGATCCCCATCGCCATTCCCAACATGGCCGGCACCGGCAGCGATGGCACGCGCCTGGGCCAGCAGATCGCGCAGGTGATCACCAATAATCTGCGCAGTTCCGGCTTGTTCCGCCCGGTCGAGCGCGCCGCCTTCATCCAATCGGCCGAGGCTGCGGCCGCCACGCCGCGCTTCCAGGATTGGCGCGTGATCGGCGCCGCCGCACTGGTGACCGGCCGCGTGGATGCCAGCGGGGATCGGCTGCGGGTGGAGTTCCGCCTCTGGGACATCCTGCCGGAGCAGCAGGCGCTCGGCACCGCCTATAACGCAACCGCCAGCAATTGGCGGCAGATCGCGCACATCATTTCCGATGACATCTACAAGCGGATGCTGGGCGAAAGTGGCTATTTCAACACCCGCATCGCCTATATCGCCGAAACCGGCCCGCGTGACCGCCGGACCCGGCGCCTGGCCATCATGGACCAGGATGGCGAAAACAACCGCTTCCTGACGGATGGCCAGTTCCAGGCCTTGACGCCGCGCTTCCATCCCAACGCGACGCAGATCGCCTTCATGTCCTATCAGCGCAATGAACCGCGGGTGTATCTCTTCAGCCTGGAAACCGGCCGCCAGGAAGCACTCGGCAATTTCGGCGGCATGACGCTGAGCCCGCGCTTCTCGCCCGATGGGCGCAGCGTGGTGCTCTCGGCCATTCGTGGCGGGGACGCGAATATTTTCTTGGTGGATCTGGCCTCCCGCCGAGAGCGGCAATTGACCAACTCACCCGGCCTGGATGTCTCGCCCAGCTTTTCGCCGGATGGCGCACAAATCGTCTTCAACTCGGATCGCGGTGGCGACCAGCAACTCTACGTCATGGATGCGGGCGGTGGCGGCGCACGCCGGATTTCCTTCGGCAACGGGCGCTATGCCACGCCGGTCTGGTCCCCGCGCGGTGATCTCATCGCCTTCACCCGCATCGCGCGCGGGCAATTCGCCATTGGCGTGATGCGGCCCGATGGCTCGGGCGAGCGCATCCTCTCCGAGGGCTGGAGCATGGAAGGCCCGACCTTCGCGCCCAATGGCCGCGTGCTGATGTTCTACCGCGAAACCGCCGCGCGGGATCAGCGCGGCGCGGGCTATTCGGCGCGGCTCTCTTCGATTGACATCGCGGGTTTCAACGAGCGGCAGATCGTGACGCCGACGGATGCGACGGACCCAAGCTGGTCGCCTTTGATCAGTTAGAAAAAGAGGCCTCCGGCGGCTGGGGCCGAGGCCCCAGACCCCAGGAATCTGGCGGGGCCGCGGGCGACTAAAACGCACTCACTTCAGGAACGGGGTCTGGGGCCCCGGCCCCAGCCGCCGGAGGCGCTTTTCTCCGTTAATCCTCGTTCGTCCGCCGCACCAGGATCTCCCGCTTGCCCACATGGTTGGCGGGGCTGACGATGCCCTCCTTCTCCATCTGCTCGATCAGCTTGGCCGCCCGGTTATAGCCGATGTTGAGGTGCCGCTGGATGAAGCTCGTGCTCGCCTTGCCCTCACGCGCCACCACATCCACCGCCTGGTCAAACAGCGACTTATCAGCGTCCGAGGCGGCGGCGATGCCGGAGAGGCCGCTCTCGCCCTCCTCATCCACCTCGGTCACTTCCTCGACGTAATCCGGCTCGCCCTGTTCGCGCAGCCAATCGGTGATGCGCTCCACCTCGGCATCGGCGACGAAGGGGCCATGCACGCGCGTCATGCGTCCGCCGCCGGGGAGAAACAGCATGTCGCCCTGGCCCAGAAGCTGTTCCGCGCCCTGCTCGCCCAGGATGGTGCGGCTGTCGATCTTGCTGGTCACCTGGAAGGAGATGCGCGTCGGGAAATTCGCCTTGATGGTGCCGGTGATGACATCCACCGAGGGCCGCTGCGTCGCCATGATGACGTGAATGCCCGCCGCACGCGCCATCTGCGCGAGCCGCTGCACCGCCGCCTCGATCTCCTTGCCGGCGACGATCATCAGGTCCGCCATTTCATCAATCACGACGACGATCATGGGCAGGCGGGCCAGAGCCAAGGCCTGTTCCTCAAACACCGGCTTGTTGGTTTCGGGGTCGAAGCCGGTCTGCACGCGGCGCGTCAGCACCTCACCCCGCGCCAGGGCGGCGGCCACTTTTTCATTGTAGCCTGCGATGTTGCGAACGCCGATCTGGCTCATCGCGCGATAGCGGCGCTCCATCTCACGCACGGTCCATTTCAGCGCGCCGATGGCCTTGGGCGGCTCGGTCACCACGGGCGCCAGCAGATGCGGGATGCGGTCATAGACCGAAAGCTCCAGCATCTTGGGGTCGATCATGATGAAGCGGCATTCGGCCGGGCTGTGCTTGAACAGCAACGAGAGGATGAAGGTATTGATCCCCACCGACTTGCCCGAGCCCGTGGTGCCGGCAATCAGCAGATGCGGCATGCGCGCGAGGTCGGCGATGATGGGCGTGCCGCCGATATTCTTGCCCAGGATCAGCGGCAGCGAGGCGCCGGACCGCTGGTACTCCTCGCTCGACAGCATTTCGCGCAGCCAGACCGTCTCGCGCTTCACATTGGGCATTTCGATGCCCATCACGCTGCGCCCCGGCACGGTGGCGATGCGCACCGAGACCACCGACATGCTGCGCGCGATGTCATCGGCCAGGCCAATGACGCGTGAGGATTTGGTGCCCGGCGCGGGCTCCAGCTCATACAGCGTGACCACGGGGCCGGGGCGGATTTCCGTGATGGTGCCGCTGACGCCGTAATCGCTCAGCACCTGTTCCAGCATGCGGGCATTGGCCTGCAGCGCCTCGGCCGAGGGGCCGCCGGCGATGCGGGGCGGCGTGGGGGCCAGCAGGTCCAGGGGCGGCGTGCGCCACCCCTCGACCGGCAGGTCGAGCGTGGCCTGTTCGAAGGCCGGTGCCTTGCCCTTGCCGGTGGGGGCCACGCGCGGCGTACTGCGCGGCGCAGGGCGAATTTCCGGCTCGGCGCGCAAGGGTGGTCGGGCCGCGGGCGCGCCGGGTACAGAGACATAGGGCTCGACATGAGCGGGTGCGCCGTGAGGGGACG
>CANHTE010000303.1 GCA_947462945.1 Acetobacteraceae bacterium | reverse complement strand
TGGCACAACATCCATTACTATCAGGCCCTCATGGCCCGCATGCGCGGGGCCATCCTGGCCGGGCGCTTCGAGGCCGAGGCGGCCCTGATCGAAACCGACTGGACGAAGGAAGGCGAGGCGTGACCGCCAAGACCGAAACCGCCGGGCTGACGATGCTTGGCACCATGACCGCCCTGCCCTCCAACCCGGACGAAGCTACGCTGGAACGCGTGCCCAACCCGCATGGCGACATGGCCTATTGCATCCGCTTCACCGCGCCCGAATTCACCTCGCTCTGCCCGCTGACGGGCCAGCCCGATTTCGCGCATCTCGTGCTGGATTATGTGCCGCGCGACTGGATCGTGGAGAGCAAGTCGCTGAAGCTGTTTCTTGGCAGCTTCCGCAATCATGGCGCCTTTCATGAGGCCTGCACGCTGGACATTGCGCGACGGCTCACCACGCTGCTGGACCCGGTCTGGCTGCGGATCGGGGGGTATTGGTATCCGCGCGGCGGCATCCCGATTGATGTGTTCTATCAGACGGGCACGCCGCCGGAGGGGGTTTGGATTCCGAGCCAGGACGTGCCGGGGTATCGCGGCCGGGGGTGAATACCCCATGAGACGGTTTCCAAAGGCCCCCCTCACTACATCTGGGGCCTTTGGTGGGGTCCAGGGGCAAAGCCCCTGGGTTTACTTCTTCTTCCCCGAAGACTGCGCCCTCAGGTCCGAAATCGTCGCCCGATTGGTCACCTGCTCAGGGTTCATCCGCACCTCGATCAGTGCGGGCTTCCCGCTCGCCACCGCGCGCTTATAGGCCGGCACCAACTCATCCGTCGCGCTGACCACTTCGCCATGGCCGCCGAAGGCCTCGATGAAGCGCGCGAAATCCGGGTTGGTCAGCGCCGTGCCCGAGACGCGCTCGGGATACACGCGCTCCTGATACATGCGGATGGTGCCGTACATGCCGTTGTTGAACACCATGATGATGGGCGCGACCTTGTGGTGGAAGGCGGTCGCGATTTCCTGGCCGGTCATCAGGAAGCCGCCATCGCCGACGAAGCAGACGACCTGCCGCCCGGGATAGGTGATGGCCGCGCCGATCGCCGCCGGCACGCCGTAACCCATGGCGCCGTTGGTCGGGCCGAGGAATTCCTGTGCCTCCTTCACATGCATGAAGCGGCTGGGCCAGGTGGCGAAATTGCCGGCATCGGTGGTGAAGATCGTGTTCTTCGGCAGCTCCTTTTCCAGCGCCTGCAGGGCGCGGGCCAGGTTCAGCGGGCCCTCGTATTCAGGGGCCACGGCCTGCGCCTCGCGGGCGGCGCGGAGCTGCTTGCGCCAGGCGGCCCATTTCGGCTTCTTCACCCGCTCATCGCGGATCGCAGCGGCGAAGGCGTTCACATCGCTGGTGATGCCCAGCGCCGGCCGATAGACCCGGCCAATCTCGGCCTGTTCGGGGTAAACCTGCACCAGCGGGGTGGCGCCCGCCATATCGAGCAAAGTGTAGCCCTGGCTCACCGGCTCGCCCATGCGGGTGCCGAAGGCGAGGATGAGGTCGGATTCCTTGGCGGCGGCCACCAGAGCCGCATCGGCGCCGACGCCGAGATCACCGGCGAAGTGCTTCGACGTCCCGTCAAACAGCGATTGCCGGCGGAAGGACACGGCCGTTGGGATGTCATTGGCGACCAGGAAGTCACGGATGGCGGCGCGGCCCTCGGCGCTCCAGCGGCTGCCGCCGAGGATGGCGAGCGGCCGCTCGGCCTTGGCCAGCAGCTTCATCAGCTTGGGGATGGCATCGGGCGCCGGGTGGGCGGGCGCCACATCGGCCGCGCCGATATCGGGCACGGCGGAGAGATGCTTCTGCATCTCCTCACTGATCGCGACCACGACGGGGCCGGGCCGGCCACTGACCGCCACGTCAAAAGCATGCGCCATGATTTCGGGGATGCGATGCGCGTCATCAATCTGCGTCACCCACTTCGCGATGGGTGAGAACATCCGGCGGTAATCCACCTCCTGGAAGCTTTCGCGATCCGTCTCCTCGCGCGGAATCTGACCAACCAGAAGCACCATGGGCGTGCTGTCCTGCTGCGCCACATGCACGCCGATGGCGGCATGGCAGGCGCCGGGACCGCGCGTGACGATGCACACGCCGGGGCGGCCGGTCAGCTTACCATGGGCCTCGGCCATATGAACGGCGCCGGCCTCGAAGCGGCAGGTGATGAGCTCGATGCGGTTGCGGACGGCGTAAAGCCCGTCGAGCAGGTCCAGGTAGCTCTCCCCTGGCACGGCAAAGACATGCGTGGCGCCATTGGCCACCAGGGCATCGGCCAGCAGCTTTCCGCCGCTGCGCTCGCTTGTTGCGGCACTGGTCTTGGATTTCGGCGCCTTCGCCATCGTGATCGCTCCCCTCTGGAATTGCGCAGGAAGCTAGATCAGGCGAAGCGCCACGTCACTCCGCCGGGGGCAATCTGGGGGGCTGTGCGCTATGGCGGTCAGGTTGCAGGCTCCAACCCCGATGTTGCCGTTATGCGGCCGCGTCATTCCCCACGCGCACGCAGCGGGCAAAGCGGCCAGGGGAGGCTTCCAGCAAAGGCGGCACGCCGGCCAAGCAGGCGGCCTCGGCATATTCGCAGCGCGGGGAAAAAGCGCAGGTGGTGGGCACCACATCCAGCGTCGGCGGGGCGCCGGGAATGGTCGTCAGGCGCTTGCCGCGCATGCCCGGATGCACCGTGGCGCCCAGCAACCCCTGGGCATAGGGGTGCAGCGGCCCGGCCATCAGGCCCGCCACCGGCCCCTCCTCCACCACGCGGCCGGCATACATCACCGCCACGCGGTCGGCGATTTCACCCGCAACGCCAAGGTCATGCGTCACGAAAATCACGCCCATGCCCAGCTTTTCCTGCAACTCGCGCAGCAGGAGCAGCACCTGGATTTGCACCGTGGCGTCCAGCGCCGTCGTCGGTTCATCGGCCAGCAGCAACTTGGGCCGGCAAGCCAGGGCGACGGCGATCATCGCCCGCTGCCGCAACCCGCCGGAAAGCTCATGCGGATAGGCGGCAAGCCGGCGCCTGGCGGAGGGGATTTGCACCAGTTCCAGCAATTCCAGCGCCCGCGCATCGGCCGTGGCGCGAGAGACGCCCTCATGCCGCTGCACCGTCTCGGCGATCTGGCGGCCGACGGTGAAGACCGGGTCCAGCGCCGTCATCGGTTCCTGGAAGATCATCGCCACTTCGCCGCCACGGAAATCGGCGAGTTGGCTGTTGCTCATGGCATTCACGTCGCGCCCGCCGACTTCGATCCCGCCCGAGATATGGGCAAACTTCGGCAGCAGCTTCATCAGCGCGCGCAGCGTGACCGACTTGCCAGAGCCCGACTCGCCGAGGATGCACAGCACTTCCCCGGCCGCGAGGTCGAGGTCCACGCCATTCACCGCATGCACGGTGCGGTCGCGCGTCTTGAACGTCACATGCAGGTCGCGCAGCTTTACGAGCGGCGGCGCATTGGTCTTCAGCACGGCACTCATGCTGCCAGGCTCCCCGCCTGCGAATGCCCACTATCGGGTGTGGCCATGTGGCAGGAGACGATGTGCCCATCGCCGAGATCGGCCATCAGCGGCTTGCGCGCGGCGCAGACGGCCTCCGCATGGCCGCAGCGGGTGCGGAAACGGCAGCCGGAGGGCGGGTTCACCGGGTTGGGCGGATCACCCGTCAGCGGTGGCTTGGTGCGCCGCGTGGCCGGGTCCATC
>CANHTE010000302.1 GCA_947462945.1 Acetobacteraceae bacterium | reverse complement strand
GTTGTCGATGTTCAGCGTCACCGGGAAGACCTGCTTGCAGATCTCGGCGGTGATGCGGAACACCTCCATGTCGTACTTGGTGGGCGTCATGCCGAGCGCCTTGTGGAATTCCGGGCGGGCATGGTCACGGACATACATGGTGGCAAAGACCGCGAGCTGGAAGAATTTGCACCAATAGAGGTTCAAGCCGCTGGTCAGCTTCGGGTTCGCGCGCATCAGCAGGGCGAAGGCCTCGCCATGGCGGAATTCGTCGTTGCACCACTCCTTGAACCAATTGAAGATCGGGTGGAAACGCAATTCCGGATGGCGCTCAAACTGCCGGAAAATCGTGATGTAGCGCGCGTAGCCGATCTTCTCGCTCAGATAGGTGGCGTAAAAGATGAATTTCGGCTGGAAGTAGTGATACTTCTTGGCCTTGGTCAGGAAGCCCAGATCCACGCCGACGCCCAGATCCTTCAGGCTGTCATTGATGAAGCCCGCATGCCGCGCCTCATCACGGCTCATCACCGCGAAAAGCTCCTTGATGTCCGGGTTCTTGATGCGCTTCTTGATCTCGGCATAGAGCACGCAGCCGGAGAATTCGGCGGTGACGGAACTGACGAGAAAGTCGAGCAGTTCCTTCTGCAGGGGCTCCGGCAGATCAGCCAGCTTGAACTCATCGAAGACGGCGGAGCGGACGAAATGGCCCTTATTCGGGTCCCGCCGGAACTCGGCCATCAATTCATCCCACTCGCGGCGGACGGGGCTGATGTCCAGCGCGTCCATCGCCGCAAAATCGGTGGTGTAGAAGCGTGGCGACAGCACCGTCTCATCGGTTGCCATGCGGGTGGTTTCGTTCAATTCGCGAACGGGATTTGTGGAAAGCGGGTTCATGCTGCGGCCTCCTCAGCCGCATATTCCTTCGGCTCAAAGCCGCAATGATAAAGCTCGGTCAATTCCGCGAATGCCGAAAGCTCGGTCCAGAGCCGCGTCAGCGGCCCGGCGCGGAAAATCGTCGCCGTCGTCTCGTAGGAGGTGCTGGAACCATAGGCGATGCTGGAGGGCGCGCCATTCACAACAACGCGGTCACCCGGGCGCAGCATGATGCCTTCAGGAACTGCGTGGGCATGCAGGCTGTCAAAGCTCTGCTCGATCTCCACCGTGCAGGGAACCGTGATGGTGCGTGGGCCCGAGATATCGTCCCACAAACCAGCCCACAGGGAAGAAACCCCCTTCCTCATCAATCTTCTCCTCGCGCGGTCAAGAGCCGCGAAAACACCCCGGCATTGGTTGCGCCGAAGGCTGTCAGGTCGATCCGGCGTCCCGTCGCCGCATCATCGAGCGTGAGTTGGCCGTCGGACCAGGCTGCGAGGCGAAACGGTGCCTCCCGACCCTGACCTTCCTGCCGGCGCTCACGCGCCAATGCCCGAATGCTACCACGCACAAAGCCACCTTCGGCTATCGGAAACCGCGCCAGAACCGCGGAATTTTGCGCATCTCGGATGACAACGGAGCCATCCGAAGCGTCCTCGAAATGAACCAGCCGCTCCATGGCAGGTCGTTCCGCACCACGCGCGTCAACCGAGCGCGTCTGCCGGCCACCGACCATGAAAAGCGTTGCACAGATGACGGCCAGCCCGGCCATCACCGGGGGGAAATTCCCGCGATCCGTGAGCGTGAACATCAGGCAGCCACCGGGCCGGAGAGCGCCGGCTTCGAGGCCGCCTGGCTCTCGGGCATGGCCCGCACCGGAAGCGAGGCGCTGGCTGCCAATGCGCGGGAGAGGACCTGTGCCGCGCCCGCCGTCACGGGCAAGGCCCGCAGCATGGGTTCGGCCCGGGCCACGCGCCAGGGGCGAGCATGCGGCCAAAGCGCCAGCCAAGCAATCTTATGCTCCGGTGAAAGGGTCAGGACGATATCTTCCGTGCCATCCGCATGCTGCTTCACCGCCGCCGATTCAATCGCCGAAAACGGCAGGTTGATCGTCATCGGCAAGGCCACGCCGACGCGCAGGACCACGCGCCGGTTGGTGATGGTGTAAAGCGCGGCCTTCGCCATCGCCCGCCCAATCAAGGCCAGCACCGCAAGGCACAGCACCGCAAGCCCGACCGAGGTGGCCGAGGCCAACGCCATCTCGCCCAGGCTGCCGCCCGAGGCGATGGCGGTCGAGATGCTCCAGGTCACCATCAGGGTGAAATAGAGAGCCAGCGCACGAAGATGCAGCGCGCGCTTGGCGAGGGACCACCAGCGCGGCCCCCCCTGCCAGAGGATGCCCTCACCCTCCGGCAGCTTTTCCGGCAGGCCGGGGATGGGTTCGATCTCGTGCTCGGCGATCACAGGCAGGGTTCCGACCGCTCAGGCTTCGCGTAAAGCTGGCCGCCGGCGCAATAGGCGGAGACCATGTCTTCCTCACGCAGCGTGATCGAATCGCGATAGCTGAGTACGGGCGCCTTGGCGAAGTGCTTGGCCAGCAGCGTGCGAACCGTCACAACGCGGCGCTCCGCATCCACCTTGATCAGCGGCACGGGGTACAGCATCGTCCGCTCGCCCATGTCGGTCGCCACCGCGACTTCGATGTAGCGGAAGATCATCTCCGACTTGTCGAGCCAGATATCCACGCACGTGCCGGCAACGACGCCATCGGCATCAAGCACGTTCATGCCGCGCGGATCGGGATCATGCGCATCCAGGCTGAAATCCGTCGCCAGGCGCAGCGGCACGATGGCGGGCGTGCCGTCATCATGCAGCACCGCCGGGTGCATGCCGCGCATCACATAGGCGGCGGGGCCGACGCCATCCACCAGCGGGTCGCCCGTCGGGATCATCGGCGAACCGGCGGAGCGGTCCATCGGGACCATGGCGATCTCGCGCTCGGTCTCGGCCCGCGGCGCCTGCACCGTGGTGCCATTGGCGAGGAGGAAATACTTGGGCTCGGGCATGCCGGGAATGCCGCCCTCCAGCGTTTGCTTGGGCTTGCCGGGCGTGATGAGCGGATAGCCCTCACGCTTGCTTTCGCGGTTCAGATACAGAACGAGGGCCGCGAAAAACACCCAGAAGGCGTAGATCGAGACGGTGGCGTAATCGATACTCGTCAAATAGGTGCCTGCCTGCATGGCGGACCTCCTCTTGCTTCAGGTTGCAGTCTGCGGCCCGGACAATCCGAGCGGTAGGTGTTCCCGTGCGGGCGAACGGACCAAAGGCCCGATCACCACCAGGGTCGCGAAAAGAAGCGCGATTTCAATAAGATAAACGGCACAATAGCCGACCGCCGGGCCCGTCAGAACCGGACCCAGCAATCCCTGGCTGGCAAGTTCGGCCAGCGTATCCCGCAGCAGCCCGCCCGAGGCGATGGCCAGCCCAGCCGCGGTCGCCTGCACGGCACCCCAACTGCCGAGGGCGAGCCCCACCTTGTCGGCCGGGGCCGCCTGCATGCAGCTGGTCAAGGTGCCATGGCCAAACAGGCCGGCGCCAAAGCCGATCACCGCGATGCCGCCGGCGAAAAGCCCCGCACTGCTCAAGGGCGCGGCCAGCAAAACGCCCGCGAAGCCCAGCGTGCCGAACATGGCGCCGAAACCCGCGATGCGATTGGCGTCCACACCGCCACTGATGCGCTTGGCCGCCCGCCAGAAACCCAGAATGCCGCCCGAGGCGAAGAGCGCCGTCAGCAAGGTCGTCGCCCCCACCGAAAGGCCGAGGATTTGGCCGCCATAAGGCTCCAGCAGAATATCCTGCATCGAGAAGGCAAAGGTGC
>CANHTE010000301.1 GCA_947462945.1 Acetobacteraceae bacterium | reverse complement strand
GCCAGCGTCGCCAGCCGGATTGGCACGCTCTACAGCCTGAACACGCTGGGCGCGGGGCTGGGCGCCCTGATCGGTGGCTGGTTCATCGTGGGCAGCCTGGGTTTTGTCGCGGCCCTGGTCTTTGCCGCCGGGCTGGACCTGATCGCCGCGGCGCTCGCCCTGACCCTGCTGCCCGCCCTTTCCCGCGAGGTTCCGGCCCCGCCCGAACGCCGCGCCACGGTCGCGGCCGAGCCCTTTGGCGGCCTGGCGCTCTGGTGCCTGCTGGTGTTTCTCTCGGGCTATGTGATCGTGGCGCTGGAGATCATCTGGGTCCGCATGCTGGGCCAGGTGGGACAGTATCACGCCTATCTTTTCCCCACCGTGCTTGGCGTTTTCCTGCTGGCGGATGGGCTGGGCATGTCCCTCGCGTCGCGCATGGTCCGCAACATGCCGGACCCACGCCCGGCCTTCTTCCTGACCCAGGGGGCAGGCTTCGTGCTGGGCGTGGCCTTGCTCGGCCTCCTGTGGTGGCTGATGGGCGTGGCGCCGCTGAAGGACCTGATGGCGGTGGATTTCGATCGCTTCGGCCCGCGTGAGATCGCCATCTCGACCGCCATCATCGTGGCGGTGGTGGCGCCGCCTTCCTTCATCATCGGCATGACCTTCCCCTTCGTGCAGCGCGCCGTGCAGCAGGACCTGGCCAGTGTCGGCGCGCGAGTGGGCTGGGTGCAGCTGGCGAATATCCTGGGCAATGCGGCGGGCTCCATCGCCACCGGGCTGCTGACCTTCCATGTCTTCGGCACCATGGGAACGCTGCTGCTGCTGGCCATCCTCTCGCTGGCGCTGCTGGGCTTCTGGGTGATGAAGGCGCAGGCGTCGCGCGTGGCCACCTGGGCCTTGGCGGGCGCCACCGCCGCCATCGCCATCGCCATCCCGGGCAATCAGCAATTCTGGTCCCGCATGCACGGTCTGCCGGCAGATACGGAATTCGCCTGGGGCGAGGATCGCTCGGGCATCGCCTTCTGGCGCGAGCGTGGCGAGGGGGAGCGCCGCGCGCCGGGCCGCTTCTTCATCATGGGCCATGGCCAGGGCTTCGTGCCCTTCCTGGATACCCATATCCTGCTGGGCATGCTGGGGCCGATGATCCACCCCGACCCGCAGCGCATCCTGACCATCGGCGTCGGCTCCGGCGGCACGCCCTATGGCGCCACGGTCAATCCCGCCACACGGGAAATCCGCTCCATCGAGCTGATCAAGCCCGTGCTGGATGCGCTGGAGGAAATCGCGCGCGAACGCCCGCAGACCGGCGTGGCCGCACTCATCGCGGACCCGCGCGTCAGCCTGGAATATGGCGATGGCCGGCGGGCCCTGACGCGGGGTGCCGGGCTGTATGAGGTGATCGAGGCCGATGCCATCCGGCCGCAATCCTCGCATTCCGGCCTGCTCTACAGCGCGGAATTCCTGGAGCAGGTGCGCGGGCGCCTGGCCCCTGGCGGGCTGTATGTGCAATGGGCGCCCACCTGGCGCGTGGTGGATACCTTTGCCGCCGCCTTCCCCCATGCCGTGCTGTTGCGGCCGGTGAATGTGATGATCGGGAGTGACCGGCCGATCCCGCTGGATCAGGCCGCCCTGCTGGCCGCACTTCGCCGGCCGGAGGTGATCGCCTTTGCCCAGCGCGGCAACCCCGAGGCGGCCGATCTGACCAAGCTCGTGGAGGGGGAAGTGACGGTCTGGACGCCCGCCACGCCGCGCGTGGCGCCCCCATTGACCGACATGTTCCCGCGTGACGAGTTTTTCCTCAACCACGCCCAGCTGCATAGCTGGGCGCCCCGGCGATAAAGCGCCGGCAAGCCCGGCGCCCTCGTTTTCGGTCCAACCATTCCAGGCAGCGCCACGCGTCCGATGGGCCGCCAGACGGCCCAGGATGGTGCGCGCATTGCCCTGGATCACGGCATCAGGCGGGAGGGGTGGGCGTGGCTTCCTCACGCACGGCCAGTACCTTGTCCACCCGCCTTCCATCCATGTCGAGAATCTCGAAGCGCCATCCGGCATGGGCGATCCGGTCTCCCTCGCGCGGGATGCGTTGCAGCAGGGCCAGCATCAGCCCCGCCACGGTGTGATAGGCGCCGGATTGGGGTGGCGGCTCGAATGCCTCCAGTCGGTCACGCAGTTCATCCAGCGCCATCATGCCATCCAGCAAAAGCGAGCCATCATAGCGCTGCACGGCTGAGGGTTTTTCGGATTCCGGCGCGGGGCCGAGTTCGCCCACGATCGCCTCCAGCAAATCGGAGGCGGTCACCACGCCTTCGAAGCTGCCATACTCATCCAGCACCAGCGCCAGGCCCAGCGCATCCGTGCGCAGCCGCTCCAGCGCGTCCAGGGCGGACAGGCTGTCCGGCATCACGATGGGCTGGCGCAGCGCCCGGCCGATATCGAGGGGCGCGCCCTCCAGCATCTGATCCAGCAAATCCTTGGCGGCGACAACGCCCAGGACATTATCCACCCGGCCATCCGCCACCACGAAGCGCGTCAGCGGCTCGGCCCGCAGCGCGGCCGCGATCTCGGCGGGGGAGGCATTGCGGTCCAGCCAGCCGACCTCGGGGCGGGGCGTCATCAAGGCGCGCACCGGACGATCCGCCAGGCGCAGCACGCGCTCGATCATCTGGCGCTCATTATGTTCCAGCGCGCCGGCCTCCACCCCTTCGGCGACGACGGCCTTCACTTCTTCTTCCGTCACGCTCTGGTCGGTCGGCTGATAGGCGCCGAACAGCCGCAGGATCAGGGCGGAGGATTGCGAGAGGAACCAGATGAAGGGCGCCGTGACGCGGGCCAGTGCGGTCAGCGGCAGCGCGAGGGCCGAGGCCACCTTTTCCGGGTTGCGCAGCGCCAATTGCTTGGGAACCAGCTCCCCCAGGATCAGGTTGAGGTAGGTGATGGTCATGACGACGAAGAAGAAGGCCAGTTCATGGCCCAGATTGACCATGAAAGGGTAGGTCTCCAGCCAATCGCCGAAGGGGCCGGCGATGGCGGCGCCACCGAATACGCCCGCCACGATTCCCACCAGGGTGATGCCCACCTGCACCGTGGGCAGGAAGCGCTGCGGGTCCTCCTGCAGGGCCAGTGCCGCAGCCGCGCCCAGGCTGCCCTGACGCTCCATGGCCAGCAGCCGCCCCTTGCGCGAGGAGACGACTGCCAACTCACTCATCGCGAAAACGCCGTTCAGCAGCGTGAGAAGCAGGACGAAGATGATCTCTAAGCTGACACCCATGGGCCAGCGTGTAGCAGGAACCAGCCGAACACCCAAAAAATCTGCGGGGCGGATGGGGGCGTGATGGGGGGTGGCGCAGCCGCGTGCCGGATGGCCGAAGCCAATCGCGCAGGACATCGGGCAGCACGTCGGGAGAAGGGAAGTGGTGGAGCCAGGCTCCACCGAAGTGAAATCCGCCATCGTCCTACATCGGCCCAAATGCGCCGGATTTCAGCCAATTAAATCCTTGGCTTCTCGATCCTCATTTTCCCATTGTTCCCCCTTGATCCTCGACGATCCACCCCCGATGTTGGGACCAATGTTGGTGCCGGCCCCAACAGGTCGTGGGTTCGGCAGCAGGATTGGAGGTTGTTGGGACGATGGCTGGAAAACTCACCGCACTCACGCTCAAGGCACTCACCCGCGAGGGGAGCCACACGCCCGGCCGGCATACGGACGGAGCGGGACTTCATCTTCACGTCCGCCCCGATGGGCGGGCGGGAT
>CANHTE010000300.1 GCA_947462945.1 Acetobacteraceae bacterium | reverse complement strand
TGTCCAGCGGCCCTTCCAGCCTGAGGGGGACGCCATTGTATTGCCCCTCGGCGCGCAGCTGGATGGGGCTATGCAGGCTCTCAGCCGTCAAGCTCGCCGTCTCGATCCGGGCCGGCAGGCTCAGGCCGCCGGAGGTGCGGAACAGGATGCCGCCGCGCGTGATGCGCAGCACATCGAATTGCGGAAAATGGCTGCGACCCGCCATCACGGCCGGGCCTTCACGCCCACCCCGGAAATGCCAATTGGCAACGCGCGCCGCATTCCGCTCCAGGATCAGGGAAAAGCCCTGGACGTGCACGTCATGCAGGACGGGTACACCCCGCAGCAATTGCACAAGGCTCAACTCGGCGGTGACGGATTCCAGGCGCAGCATGTCGGCCCGCGTCCCGCCCTCGATATTGGCAAGCTGCACGCCCGTCACGGCCACGCGCAGGCGCTGCCCGGGCGTGATGCGCAGGCTTTCGATGCTGAGCGGGCGGCCCAGCATGGCGCTGGCGCGCTCGGCCGCCAGGCCGGCCAGTTCCAAACGGGGCAGCAGGAACCAGGCGCCGATGGGCAGGCTCACCAGCAGGCCGGCAAGCCCCAGCAAAAGCCACTTCATGCGAGAGATGGGCTGTTTGGCCGGCGGCTTGGCTTCTTGGGGGGTCTCGGCTTCGCTCATCCTGCCCCTATAGCGTGAAACTTAACGGGGCGGGATGGCAGCCCGGTTGCAATGCGGCAAAATGGGCCCGCACAGCACCGAGGCCCCCATGGCAATCGAGTTCTTCCACCCCCCGGCACCCGGCGAGGCCCGCCCCTTCACCCGCGCGGTGCGGGCGGGCGGGATGGTCTATATCTCCGGCCATTCAGCGCCGCATGATCCGGCGCGGGGCATTCATCGCGGCGCCACCGCCGCCGATGAAGTGCGCAACGCCCTGGCCTTCATCGCGGACCTTCTGGCCGAGACGGGCAGCAGCCTGGACCGCGTGGTGCAGGTCACCATGCTCATCACCGACCGTGCGGATTACGCCGCCTGCAATGCCGAATATGTGAAGCACTTTCCGAGGGGCCTGCCGGCGCGGCACACGGTGCTGTTCGGCGTGCCGACCGAAGCGCGGGTTGGGTTTTCCTGCGTGGCGCTGGCCAATTGAGCAGCGCTGGTCAGCCTGACCCATGACCATGCGGCACGGCCTGGAAATCCGCGCCGCCACCCCGGCCGAGGCACCAGGCCTCGCGATCCTGCTGGCCGAAGCCGGCCTGGTGCTCGACCCGCGCGATGTGGCGGAACGACTGGCGATGTTGCGCCAGGGTGCAGGCGCGGCCTTGGTCGCGCTGCAATGGGGGCCACCCAGCGGCGTGTTGCTGATGCATTGGTATTCCACGCTGGAGGCCCCCCAACCCATGGCACAGATCACCCTGCTGCTGGTGGGGCAGGAGACGCGGCGCGTTGGGATTGGCCGCCTCCTCATCAAGGCGGCCGCGCAAACCGCCCGCATGGCCGGCTGCGGGCAGATGGAAATCATGACGCCGGCGGATGCGCCTTCCCTGCATGGTTTCTGCCAGGCCACCGGCTTTGCCGAGGCAGGGGCGCGCTTTGTCCGCTCCCTGCGCAAGCAAACGGGCTGACCCGCTGGCGATATTCGGCGAGGGATGCGAAGCTTCCGCCAGGGAGTAATCATCCATGGCCGAAGCCAGCCTTATCATTCGCGGTGGGACCATCGTGGACGGCACAGGGGCCGCGCCCTTCGAGGCGGACCTGGTGCTGGCCGAGGGCCACATCGCCGCCATGGGCCGCAACCTGAGCGTGCCGCGCGGCACGCCCGAGATCGACGCGCGCGGGCATCTGGTGACGCCCGGCTTCGTGGATATCCACACGCATTATGATGCCCAGGCCACCTGGACCTCCGAGATCCTCTCCTCCTCGCTGCATGGGGTGACCACGGCGCTGCTGGGCAATTGCGGCGTGGGCTTCGCGCCCTGCCGGCCGGAAAGCCGGGACATGCTGGTGAAGCTGATGGAGGGCGTGGAGGATCTGCCCGAAGTCGTCCTCACCGAGGGCCTGCCCTGGAATTGGGAGAGTTTTCCCGAATACCTCAACGCCCTCGAAGCCCGCCCCTATGACATGGATATCGCGACCCAGGTGCCGCATGCGGCCCTGCGCGTGCATGTCATGGGCCGCCGTGGCTTCGAGCGGGAGCCCGCCACGGCCGAGGACCGGGCCGAGATGGCCCGCCTGGCGCGCGAGGGGATCGCGGTGGGCGCGCTCGGCTTTTCCACATCGCGAGCCATCGCCCACAAGACCTTGGCGGGTGAACCCACGCCCACCCTGGGTGCGGCGGAGATCGAGTTGGCCGAGATCGCGGCGGGGCTGGGTGGTGGCTGGATGCAGCTCATCTCCGATTTCGACGATCCGGCGGAGGAGGAATGGGAGCGGCTGATGCGCATCGCGCGCATCGCGAGGCGTCCCATGACCTTCTCGCTGTTGCAACGCGAATCCCGGCCGGATTTCTGGCGCTGGATTTTGCAGCAGGTGAGTGCGGCCAATGCCGAGGGCATCCAGGTCACCGGCCAGGTGATGGGCCGGCCGGTCGGGCTGATGTTCGGCTGGGAGTTGTCCCAGCACCCCTTCCTGACCCGCGCCGGCTTCCGCGAGGTGGCGCATTTGCCCATCACGGAGCGCGTGGCAGCCCTGCGCGACCCGGACCGCCGCGCCCGCATCCTGGCCGAACCCACGGACCCGGCGCTGCGCGCGCGGCTGAACAACTATGCCCGCATCTACAAGCTGACGCCTGATTACGAACCCCCGCCCGAGGCGAGCGTGCTGGAACAGGCGAAGCTTCTGGGCCGTGCGCCGGAGGAGCTTTGCTATGAGTGGATGCTGGAGGAGGAAGGCCGCGCCATCCTCAACCGCCCGCTGCTCAACTACGCCGATGGCAATCTGGATGCGATCCGCGAAATGGTGACGCACCCGCACACGCTGATGGGCCTGGGCGATGGTGGCGCGCATGTCGGCTATATCTGCGATGCCTCGGCGCCGACGCATATGCTCACCCATTGGGCGCGGGACCGGGCGCGGGGCGGAAGGCTGGCGGTGGAGTTCGTGGTGAAGCGCCTGGCCGCGGACAATGCGCGGGCGCTCGGGCTGCATGATCGCGGCACGCTGGCAGTCGGGCTGCGCGCCGATATCAATGTGGTGGATTTCGACAAGCTCGCCATCGAGCGCCCGAATATGCGCTACGACCTGCCGGCCGGCGGCAAGCGCCTGGTGCAGGGCGCGCGCGGCTACCGCGCGACGCTTTGCGCGGGCGAGATCGTGCATGAACACGGAAAGGCCACGGGCGCCCTGCCCGGCCGATTGATCAGGGGAGCGAAGGCATGACCCATGACCTCGTCATTCGCGGGGGCCGCATCCTGGACGGAACCGGCGCGCCCGGCTTCATCGGCGATGTCGCGATCCAGGGCGGCCAGATCGTCCAGGTCGGTGAAGTGCCCGGCCGGGGCACGGAGGAAATTGACGCGACCGGCCTTTTGGTCACGCCCGGCTTCGTGGACATCCACACGCATTATGACGGCCAGGCGGTCTGGGACAGCCATCTGGCCCCCTCGGCCTGGCATGGCGTCACCACGGCGCTGATGGGCAATTGCGGCGTGGGCTTCGCGCCCTGCCGCGCCGAGGACCGCGACACACTCATCGCGCTGATGGAAGGCGTCGAGGACATCCCCGGCCCCGTGCTGCATGAGGGGCTGAACTGGTCCT
>CANHTE010000299.1 GCA_947462945.1 Acetobacteraceae bacterium | reverse complement strand
GGATGTGGCGGAACATCTTCTTGTTCCAGACCTTCGCCACCACGCTCTCGAAGGGCACGTTCAACCCTTGCAGGAAGCTGTGGAACCCCATGACGCCAAGCCCGACCGAACGCTCGCGCATGGCGGCATAGCGGGCCTTCGACATGCTGTCCGGCGCGGTGTCGATGAAGTTCTGGAGCACATTGTCCAGGAAGCGCATCACATCGGTGATGAAGAGAGGGTCATCCTTCCACTCCATCCAGGTCTCCAGGTTCAGCGAGGAGAGGCAGCACACGGCGGTGCGCTGCTGGCCATGCTGATCAATCCCGGTCGGCAGCGTGATTTCGGAGCAAAGATTGGAGGTCTTCACCTCCAGCCCGGCCAGCTTGTGGTGCTCCGGCCGCGCGTTGTTCACGTGGTCCGAGTAGATGAAATACGGCTCGCCCGTCTCGATGCGGGCGGTGAGCATGCGAATCCAGAGTGACCGCGCCGAGAGGGTGCGCACGATGGCGCCATCCTTGGGGGAGGTGAGCGCCCAGGCCTCATCGGCTTCCACCGCGCGCATGAACTTGTCCGACAGCAGGATGCCGTGATGCAGGTTCAGCGCCTTGCGATTGGGATCGCCCCCGGTCGGGCGCCGAATCTCGATGAATTCCTCGATCTCAGGGTGTGAGACCGGCAGGTAAACGGCGGCCGAACCGCGGCGCAGCGAGCCCTGGGAAATGGCCAACGTCAGGCTGTCCATGACGCGAATGAAAGGCACGATGCCGGAGGTCTTGCCATTCTGGCCGACCTTCTCACCCAGGGAGCGCAGATTGCCCCAATAGGAGCCGATGCCGCCCCCCTTGGAGGCAAGCCAGACATTCTCATTCCAGAGATCAACAATCGAATCGAGGCTATCATTCGCCTCATTCAGGAAGCAGGAAATCGGCAGCCCGCGCGTCGTACCCCCGTTCGACAGCACAGGCGTGGCCGGCATGAACCAGAGCTTGCTGATGTAATCATAAAGCCGCTGCGAATGCGCTGCGTCATCGCCATAGGCCGAGGCCACGCGCGCAAAGAGATCCTGGTAGCTCTCTCCCGGCAGGAGATACCGGTCATCCAGCGTGGCGCGGCCGAAATCGGTGAGCAGCGAATCGCGGCTGCGATCCATCTGCACCTGAAAATGTCCTTGAAGCTGAACGGCATCGAACACAGTACTTCCCCCTCAAATCCCCGGCCACGGGGTATGCCCGAAACGCCGTGTCACGGCAACAACATATAGATGGATAGGGCGCCATTAATACCAGATACGGTAGGAGCCAGCCTGATTCATACGTCGCAGGAAAGGCTTGTAACACGGCCAATGTTCATTTTTTGTTCTTAATCAAGGGGTGGGTCGCTTCGCTGGCCTTGTGTGTCATGCCAGCCACAGGTGGTGGGGGGAAGCACCGAAGCGCTCGGCCGTGAAACCTTCCCCCATATCCACAGGCCAATGCGCCCCCGTTCACGCTTCGGCGGGCTGCAATCCGCACCAATCCGCGATGAAGCATGCCATGGCGAGCGTCGTGGTCTTCAGATGCGCCAGATTGGTGCGCTCGTCGAAGCCGTGATTGTTCTCGCCCTTGGGTCCGTAGCAAAGGGCGGGCATGTCGAAATACAGGCCGTAGAATCGGGTATCGTTCACCGCCGTGGTGATCCGGGCGGGCATCTCGCTGCCGAAGGCGGCGCGATGGGCTTCAGCCAGGATCTGCTCGGCCTCCGTGCCGGGTTCCAGCACGAAGCCATCGGCCAGAAAGCCATGCCATTCCACCTCGGGCGGATTGTTGGACAGGAAGTGATCGGTCCGGGCGGCGGCCGAGACGGCCTGTTCCACCGCGCGCTGGCAAGCGGCGACGTCCTGGCCCGGAAGCAGCCCGATGCGGCAATCCACTTCGCACCAGGCTGGCGTGGAACTGGCCCAGTCGCCACCGCGAATGATCCCCGGGTTGAATTTGATCGGGTCCTGGATATCCGCATACCAGGGGTGGGTCTTGGCGGCTTCGTTCAGGGCCTTGGTGTGTTCCTGGAGCGCCAGGATCAGATGATAGGCGCTCATGATCGCGTTGCTGCCGGACTGCGCAACAGCGACATGGACGGGCACGCCGCGCACCTTCAGGCGAAACCACATGGTGCCGGTATGGGCGCGGGTGATCGTGCCCCCTGTCGGTTCAGGGATCAGGCAGGCCTCGGCCCGATAGCCGCGCAGCAGGGTGGCCAGGGCGCCATTGCCGGTGCTCTCCTCCTCGGTCACGGTTTGCAGGTGGACATCAGCGCCGGGTGCGTAGCCGGCGGTGCGCAATGCTTCCATGGCGAAGCACATGGCGGCCACGCCGGCCTTCATGTCATTGGCGCCCCGCCCATACATCCAGCCATCCTTCACCGTCCCGCCATAGGGCGGGAAGCTCCACATCTCGGCCGGCCCTTCGGGCACCACGTCAATATGGCCCTGAATGATCAGGCTGCGCCCGGTGGGGGCGCTGCAACGCTTCGAGGCCACCACCTGGAAGGAACCAGCAGGGTCCACCTCCACCATCGGGCTGGCTTTGGGATGCTCGCCCAACGGAACATCCGCGAGCGAGAAGCGGTCCACATTGTAGCCCCTCGCATTGAACCAGCGCGCCATATGGTCCTGCAGGGGGGCTTCCCGGCCGCGCAAGGAGGGATGGCGCACGATATCCGCCAAAAAGCGGACCTGTTCATCAAAGCCGCGTTCCACGGCTTCGGACAGGCGGGCGAGAGTGGTCCTGTCAGGCATGCTGTATCCTCGGATGCATCACTCCGCGGGCGATGCCAGCAAAGCGTTGGTGTACCAGATGGGGCTCGCATCATAACGCACCCGGGCGCGCTGCGCTGCCCAGCTCACGCGGAGATAATGCACGGGGATCACGCCGAGATCCTCGGTCGCGGCACGCATCGCCTGGGCGGTCAGCGCATTGCGCCGCCCTTCATTCATGGTGCGCAGCGCTTCGAGCAGCGGCGCATCCACGGCCGGGTTCGAATAGTGCTGCCGGTTGAATGGGCCGACGCCCGTCACGGCATCCCGCGTCGTGACCACCTGGCGCAGCATGTTGGCCGCGGTCGAGGTGGTGAAGGTGGTCATGAACATGCCGAACTCGCGGGCCGTGGCGCGGGTGAAGAAATTGGCCGGAGGCAGGACTTCAACCCGGGTCTCGATGCCGATGCGCGTCAGCCCCTGGGCGATGGCCTGGAGAATATCCGCATCGCTCGGGATGAAGCCGTTGGGGCCATGGATCGTCATCCGGAAGCCTTCCGGATATCCCGCTTCGGCCATCAGGGCGCGGGCGCGCACCAGGTCGGTCGGGATGGGCGGCAGGCCCTGGACGCGGTCCGGCAGGGCGGGGGCCGCGAATTGCTCCGCCGCCCGGCCCTGGCCGACGAGCAGCCGCGTGACGATCGCCTCCCGCGGGATGGCGAGCGAGATGGCCTGGCGCACCCGCAGGTCCCGCAGGGGGTTGCGAGGGAGGGGGTTGCCTTGCTTGTCGGTCACGAAGGGCGCCTGGTCGCGCACCGTGTCGGGCATCAGGTAGGATGTGGTGATGCTGTCCGCCGTAAAGACGGCCAGACGCGGATCATTCGAAAGCCGCTGCACATCCTGCACCGGCACCGCATCAATCAAATCCACATCGCCGGCGAGAAGCGCGGCCACGCGCGCGCCATTATTCGTCATGTAACGCGTGATCACACGGTCCCAGGGCGGCCGGGGCCCCCAGAAATCCGGGTTGCGGGTGAATT
>CANHTE010000298.1 GCA_947462945.1 Acetobacteraceae bacterium | reverse complement strand
GGGTCGTTCACGGGCAAAACCGCCAAGGACGGCGCGAGGGGCGGGCTTTCCTCGGCGCGCTGAGCCTCCGGAGGGCCCGCGGCAGGAACCTCGTTCGCTCCGACGGCGCCCGAGCGCAACTCGCGCAACTCGCGCAGCACGTCTTCAGGACTTGGGGCCTTGATATCGTCACGCCGTGGCTCCGAACGGACAGGAAGGTTGCCGAAGCTGCGGTACCTCAAGCCCGGCATGCTCATGGCTGCCACTACGCGCGCCACATCTGGCTCCTGGCCCATCTAACCCGCCTACCTTCATATCAGATCGGCCGGAGATTGCCCGCAAATCTCTTTCCGCGAAACCCTCTTTTTATTGTTTCATAACATTCCGGGCTGTAATATTCCTAAAAATGAATTGGTATCCCGAGCGGCCAGAGTGCAGAGCAAGCTGAGCGCACCAGAATAATAATTCGGCATATTGGCGATCGTAGTTCCGGGCATGGGAAACCGGTCCGGCCTCACCACTGCTGACGGCGGGAAGGAGGCTTGGCCTGCTGCGGCGCGTTGCGACATTGCCAGCGCGGCCACACTCACGATGCCGGGTGAGGCTGCGTAGGGCGAGGTGAAATTGGTCGTCAAATCCGCCCAGGCGGGAATATGGCGGTGGCGAGGGTCCGTCCAGAATTCGGCAGGGCCGGTCAGCCCTGGCTCCTGCCCCATGCCGACCCAGGCCATGTAAAGCGGCACCCGCACCGCATCATACGAAAACCGCGGCGCCCAGTCGGTCGGCAGCGTCAGCGCACCGTCCAATCGGCTGACGGCCAACCAGTCGGGCGGGAGGCCCCATCGTCCGAAGCGGCCAAGCCGCGTGAGCGTGATGCCGTCGGCCGCGACGCGCAGCCAGGCGGGGTCAGGCAAGGCCCGGGCCAGCGCCCGAAGCGCCGGATAGGCGTAGTAGGAGGGATTGATCACCGTGTGATCTGCCCTCTCGAAGCCGCGCGCCCCCGGCAGCATCACCACAAAAGGGCCGACCTGCCGGATGAGCAGCCGCAGGACGTCCCGCGCGATGGCGACCGCCTGGGCCGTATGCTCGCGATTTCCCCAGCTCTCTCCGGCTTCCAGCAGCGCCCAGGCGATGAAGAGGTCTCCATCCGTGGCATTGTTGAGGTCGTCCACCGGCGTGCTGGCCCCGGGGCGGAAACGCCAGGCAAAAAGCTCATCCTGCGGGCGGCGCAACGTCGCGTTGGTCCAGGCGAGGAGGCGCTCGAAGCTTGCCCGGTCATCGGCACGAACGGCGGACATCAGTGCCCAACCCTGGCCCTCGGTGTGGGAAACATTCTGATTTCCGGTGTCAATGATGCGCCCCTCCGGCATCATGAATTTGTCGCGAAAAGCGAGCCACTCGGCCCGTTGAACGTCGCCCGCGGCGCCATTCCGGCTGGCATCGGCACGGGCCTGTTCAGACGTCAGGCCGATCGCCGGCAGGGCCAGGACCGCAGCGCGCCGCGAGAGGCTGAGAGGGAAGGCCAGGGTCAATGCATTCATCCTCGGCGGAGGCATCCGGAGATCGGCAGGCACGGCACGGCACATGGATCGGGTTCGGCAAGACCGTGTGGGAGACCAGATGCGAGCCAAAACAGCCTGATTTCATTCTTACGCATTAAATAACATTTCGCAAGCCCGGAAAGCGCGGGCAGATTGGACCGAAAACATTGATAAGGGGATAAGGCGCCGCCCAGCGTCGGGCTGGACTGGGTCTTTGGGGACGCAAGCGCCGGGGGCTTGTCAAAGCAATTCTCAGGGCCTCCCCTGGTTTCCTGATCAGGAGAAACGCCATGGCCCTTCGACTTGTTACCTTTTCCCAGGGCTCAACCGCCCATCCCGGCGCGATGCTGGGTGATTCCGAGGTGCTGAACCTCACCGCCGCCGGCCTGCCGCAGCCCGATATGGCAGCGATCATCGCCGCCGGCGCGCCCGCTTTGGCCGCCATCCGCGCGCTGGTGGCCAATCCGCCGGCGGCCGCGCGTCTGCCGCTTTCCGCCGTGAAGCTGCTCGCCCCCATTCCGCGCCCGGCGCGCAACATCTTCTGCGTGGGCCGTAACTATATGGACCATGTGGCCGAGGGCGACCGGACCCGCGGCATCACCAATTCCGAGCTGCCCAAGTTTCCCCAATTCTTCACAAAGGCGCCCGAAACGGTCATCGCCCCCGGGGACACCATTCCCGATCATGGCGCGACCGGCGTGACGCAATGGCTCGACTACGAGGCCGAGTTGACGCTGATCATCGGCAAGCCTGGCGCGAATATCGAAAAGGCGGACGCACTCTCCCATGTCTTCGGCTGGACCATCGCCAATGACGTGACGGGGCGGGACCTGCAACGCCGTTATGGGCAGTGGTTCAAGGGCAAGTCCCTGGATGGTTCCTGCCCGCTCGGTCCCTGGATCATCCCGGCCGACGAACTGGACGCGAGTGACCTGGCGATCCAGCTCTGGATCAATGGGGAGCAGCGCCAATCCAGCCGCACCAGCAAGATGATCTTCGACGTGAAGGAGATTTTGCATCACCTTTCCAAGGGCTTCACCCTGCAACCGGGCGATGTGGTGATGACCGGAACGCCCGAGGGCGTGGGCTATGCGATGGTGCCGCCCCAAGTGCTCAAGACCGGTGATGTGGTGCGTATCGCCGTCGAGGGCCTTGGCGAGTTGAGCAATCCGGTCGGCTGATCGCCGCCCCCCGGCGGCATGCGGAGAGTCCCGGTTTTCTCGACTCTCCCATGCGGCTTCGGGCTGCCTTCGCCTGGGCCTTAGCGTTATGTTGACCAATGCCGCGACAGCTTCGAGGCTGTGGCGTAGAATGCCGTGATCACGAAAGGGCCGGGCCGCCGCAAGACGCGCCCGTGAAGAAAAAATGGCTGGAGTGGACATCCTCGCAAGCGCAATGAACGGGGCGAATGCGGCCTATCTGGCCGATACCTACGCGCGCTGGGTCGAGAATCCTGCCTCGGTGGATGCGTCCTTCGCCGAGCTTTTCGCCGCGTTGAACGATGATTCCCGCGCCGTGCTGACCGATGCGATGGGCGCCTCCTGGGCGCCACGTCCGCGCGGCGGCTTCGCGCCGGCCGAGGATGTGAGGCCTGCCGCCAAGGGCGCCGCCGCCACCAGGCAAGTCCAGGATCCTGAAGAGACCCGCCGTGCGGTGCTGGACAGCATCCGTGCGCTGATGCTCATCCGCTCCTACCGGGTGCGCGGCCATCTGGAGGCCAAGCTCGATCCCCTCGGCTTGCAGGTCACCCCGCAGCACCCTGAATTGTCCAGCACCTTCTGGGGTTTCAGCGAGGCCGATCTCGACCGCCGCATCTTCATTGACAATGTGCTGGGGCTTGAGACGGCGAGCGTGCGCGAGATCATGCAGCGCGTTCGCGCCACCTATTGCGGGCCCATCGGCGTCGAGTTCATGCATATCCAGGACCCGGACCAGAAATCCTGGATTCAGCAGCGAGTCGAGGGCGCACCCTGGGTGAATGGCTACACCCCGGCCCAAAAGCGCCAAATCCTGCTCCAGCTGACCGAGGCCGAGGGCTTCGAGGCCTTCTGCGCCAAGAAATATGTCGGCACCAAGCGCTTCGGCCTGGAAGGCGGCGAGAGTACCATCCCCGCCGTGCAGACCGTGATCGAGACCGCTGCGCGCGAGGGTGTGAAGGAGATCGCCATCGGCATGGCGCATCGCGGGCGCCTCAACGTCCTCGTGAACGTCGTGAAGAAGCCCTACATGCAGGT
>CANHTE010000297.1 GCA_947462945.1 Acetobacteraceae bacterium | reverse complement strand
CGTTCAGCCCGAAGATCGGCGATTTCAGCGCGGCGGCGAGTTGCAGGTCATCCTGCGGCAGCAGGATGGCGTCGAGCGTGGCCAGCACGTCCTGCACCGCGATCTGCTCGACCAGCACCATGCGGTCCACGCCGCCCACCGGCACATGGCGCTCCTTCAGCGCGCGCACCAGCTGGCCGAGAAAGGCGTTGCGGCGGCGCACCAGCACCAGGATATCGCCGGCGCGGATCGCCCGGCCCTGATCGGCGTCCGCCTCGCTGCGCGCATCGAGGCGGCCATGGGCGATCATGTGCTGGATTCGCGCGGCGAGTGCGGCGGCCAGGCGGGCATCGGCCCCGGCCTCGGCCATGGGGGCTTCGGGCACGGCCCAGGGCGGCGGGTCCTCGGCCTTGTCCTGGGATTGCAGGGGCCAAAGCTCGACCAGCCCGGCGGCGCCTTCGCGGTCCGGCAGGTGGTGCAGCCTTTGTCCATCCGCGACCACGCCGGCGCGGGCGGGGCCTTCCTCGAACACCGCATCCACCAGGGCCAGGATGGGCGGGGCCGAGCGGAAGGAAACCTCCAGCGGCACGGCGCGGAATTCCTGGCCGGCGGCGGCAATGGCGCGGCGGAACTCCAACTCGGCGCGGGGCAGACCGCCGGCATCGGCGCCTTGGAAGCCGTAGATGGATTGCTTGATATCGCCCACCGCGAAGATGGTGCGCGGGGGCGCATTCTCACGCGTGCCCTGGCCCGAGAAGAATTCGCCGGTCAAGGCGCGGGCGATGCCCCATTGCTCGGGGTTGCTGTCCTGCGCCTCGTCCAGAAGGACGTGATCCAGGCCGCCATCCAGCTTGAACAGCACCCAGGCGGCGCCGGGGTTTTCCAGCAGCTTCTTCGCCGCCTGGATCAGGTCATCATAATCCAGCCGGCCCATGCGCTGCTTGGCGCCGGCGAAGCGGCGCAAAACCGGCACGCCGAGCACCAGCGCGGCCTCGGTGGCGCGCAGCAGGGCCAGCGCCTCGGCCTGGGCGCGGGCGGCCAGCATTCGCTCGGCCTCCTGCTCGCAGATGGTCTGGATGAAGCCCTGATTGGTGCCGGTCTGCTTTGTGGCGAAGTTCTTTCGGATGCTGCCCTCGCCCGTGAGGAAGATGCTGGCCCATTCCTCCAGCGAGGCCTCACGCGCGCCCTGGTCCTGGGCCAGCCAGGCCTTGATGCGCTGGCCCTGCTTCACGTCGGTCTTGGGGCTGCCCTGCTGCAGCATGGCGGCGGCGCGGGCCAGTTCCTTTTCGTCCTGCGGCGTGGCTGCCTCGCGCCGCAGCGCTGCCTCATCCGCCTCGGGGTCCAGCCCCAGGCGATGGGCGATCTCGGCCACCAGGACAGAGAGCCCGCCCAGCGCGGAAAGCCCGGCCTGGAGCATCGGCTCCGCCCGGCGCAACTCGCCCATCAGCTCACCGAGGCCCTTGGCGTTGCTCAGCGCGGCCAGGCGCTCCAGTGCCGGGGTGACCACCAGCTCCGCCTCACGCGCGCCGGCCAGTTCGGCGGCGGTGTCCAGTTCCTCCAGCACGGCGAAGCCCGGCGGCAGGCCGGCCTCGAGCGGAAAGCCGCGCAGCAGGGATTGCGCGAAACCATGCAGTGTCGCGATGCGCATGCCGCCGGGCAGCTCGAGCACGGCAGCGAAGCCGGCGCGGGCGCGGGCGATTTCCTCGGCCTCCGGCGGATGGCCCAGCAGGGCGCGTAGCTCAACCTCCAGCGCTGGTAGTGCGGCGACGGCCCAAACGCCCAGACGCGCATTCAGCCGTGTTGCCATCTCGGCCGCCGCGGCCTTGGTGAAGGTGAGGCAGAGCAGACGCTCGGGCCGGGCGCCGCCCAGCATCAGGCGCAGCAGCCGGTCGGTCAGCAGCTTGGTCTTGCCCGAGCCGGCCGAGGCCGTGACGAAGGCCGAGACGGCGGGATCGGAGGCCTGGGATTGGCTGCGCTCGGCGATGTCGCGGGGGCGGGTCATGCAGGACCCATGAAGGAAACAGGCCTCCGGCGGCTGGGGCCTCCATTTCCCAAGACTGGGGCCCCAGACCCCATCTCCAACAAAAGGGGTCTGGGGCCTGAGGCCCCAGCCGCCGGAGGCCCTTTTTCTCCACCCCTCATTCCCCCTCTGCCTCCGCCGACCACTCCGCCTGGCGCGAGAGATGCACGTAATCCATCCCCGCCCGGCGGCGCGGATGGGGATGGGCCGGGAAGGCGCCGTCGCCCAGCAGGAAGCGATCCGCCAGGCCATTCAGCGCGCGTTGCGCTTCGGCGATCATGGCCGGGATCTCCAGGTTGAGCGCGCGCACCTCGCCCGGCTGGTCCGCGCCGGTCAGGCGCCAATACTCCAGCGCGGCGACGGGGCCGGGCGGGACGCCCTGGAAGGCGCCCTGCTCGGCCAGCCAGGCTTCCAGCGGCAGTTGTGGCGCAGTGCCGGCCTCCACATCGCGCTTCGAGGGAACGGTGCCGGTTTTGTAGTCCAGGATGCGCAGCGTGCCGTCCTGCCGGCGGTCCACCCGGTCGGCCCGCGCTTCCAGGGTGATGCTGCCGCCGGGGCGCTTGACGGTGAGGCTGGCTTTCACCTCGGGCCAGCTGGCGAAGAGTCCGTCGCGCTGCTGCGCCTCCAGCGCCCGGATGAAGCCGCCGATGCGGGAGAGGCGTGGCGCCCAGAGGGCAGCCACGGCGGGGCGCAGGGCGGCCTCCGCCAGGGCGTGCTGGGCGGCTGCGTCCCAGAGCGGGCGGGCCGCGTCCTCACCGGGCCAGGCCTGCGGCAGGGCGGCCAGGAAGCGATGGATCGTGGCATGGATCAGATTGCCGTAATCCGGCGCGCCCGGCTCCTGCTCCAGCGGATCGAGCGCGCGCAGCTTCAGGATGCGCTGGGCGTAGAAGGCGTAAGGATCTGCGATCAAGGTCGCCACATCACTGACCGTGATGCGCTCGGGCCGGGCGGCGCGGGGCGGGCGGGGTGCCGGGCGGGCGCAGGGGCGGATCTCGGTGGGCTGGTCCAGCAGCCTGGCCCATTCGGCGCAGGGTTCGGGCGTGAGGGAGAGGCCGTTCTGGCCCTTCAGAAAGGTATCCAGCCGCGTCAACCAGCGCGCCGGCACGGCCGGGCTGCCGCCGCGCCGGGCGGCGCGCGAAAGCACCGCCCGGCGCGAGGCCGAGGCCGTGAGCAAAAAATCCGCCGCCACCCGGCCGATGCGCAATTCGGGCGAGGGCAGGCCGAATTCGCGGCGCATCGGGCGGCTCATCCAGGGGCCGGGGTCGCTGGCCTGGGGCCAGATGGTCTCATCCAGCGCGCCCAGCACCACGAGGTCAAAATCCAGCAGCCGGGCTTCCAGCAGGCCCAGGATTTCCACCTGGGGATGCGCCGCATCGCTGCGCCCGCGTGAGATGCGGGCGGCGCGCGTGCTGCCCTGGGCCAGTGCTGCCTCAAACAGCCCCGGCCAATCGGCGGGGGAGAGGGGCGGCATCTCCGCCATGGCAGGGGCCAGGGCGGCCAGGTGCCGGGCCAGCGCCTCGCCCTCGGCCTGGGCGTAAAGGCGCAGGCCGCCCGGCAGGGCAGGGGTGGCGGCCAGGGCTTCGGCGGCGGCCAGATGCTCGGCCAGCAGGTCGGCCGCGGGGCGCAGCGGGCTGCGCGGGAGGGTGGTGAAGGGGCCGAGCGCCGCTTCCAGCGCGTCCAGCAACCCGGCGAGGCGAGGCTCGGGGTCACGCAGGCCGGCCAGGGCGTTGCGCAAGCCCACCAGTCCTGGCCCCGGTGAT
>CANHTE010000296.1 GCA_947462945.1 Acetobacteraceae bacterium | reverse complement strand
GGCCCGTGTGGCTCCGTAGCCGCGTCAGTGATAGCGTAGCATGGGAAGGACCCCGGCATGCTTGATTGGGACGATCTGCGCAGCTTTCTGGCCATAGCGCGCCACGGCAACCTCTCCGCGGCGGCCCGCGCGCTCAAGGTCACTCAGACGACGATGGGCCGCCGGCTCCAGGCGCTGCATGACCGATCGGGCGCCCGGCTCCTCCAAAAGACCCCGGGAGGCTTCGTGCTGACGCCTGCAGGGGAGCGCGTGCTCGGCGCGGTTGAGCGGATGGAGGCGGAGGCGCTCGCGGTTGAGCGCGCCATCACGGGCGAGGATGTGCGTCTCGAAGGACGAGTGCGCGTTGCCACGGTGGAGGCGTTCGGCGCGCGGATTCTCACCCCGATCCTGGCTGCACTGCATGCGCGCCACCCGGGTATTGTCGTGGAACTAGACACCGACACGCGAAGCGTCAGTCTTTCCCGGCGGGAAGCGGATGTCGCAGTTCGGGTCGCCGAGTTCCATCAGCATGACGTGGTCGTCCGGCGCGCTGGCGAGATGGCCTTCGCCCTTTATGCTGCTCCCGCCTACTTGGCGCTGCGCGGCCTCCCCGACCTCACAGCCGGCGCTCCCGGGCATGCGCTTGTCACCCTGCAGGAGGACCTGATCGGCATGCCCGAGGGGCGCTGGTTCAGCACTCTGGCCCATGATGCGCAGACCGTGTTTCTGGCAAATTCCCGGGACGCCCAGCTCCGCGCGACGCAGGCGGGTATGGGGATCGGCTGCCTGCCGCGCTACCTCGCCGATGCCGAGCCGGGCCTAGAGCGCCTTGCGCCGCCCGAACCTGCGCCGAGCCGTGGCATCTGGATCGGCGTCCATGCCGACACCCGCCATACGCCACGCATCCGCGCGGTGCTCGAAGTGCTGAACGAGGGCCTGCGCGCGGCGGCGCCGGTCCTCGCCCCGCAGGATTAAAGCACGGGCTTCAGCGCGCAAGCCAGGCCGGTGCGATCTGCGTGCCGCGGCCGAGCGCGTAGCCGAGCTGGATGTTCAGCGCGGCGAGCGGCTCGATGAAGCGCGCATTGGCCAAGGGGCCGGCATCCACCGGCTCGTAGCCCATCACCTCGGCCAGCGCGGCAACGGCGGACTTGGCCTGCGCGTCGTCGGAAGCCAGCAGGGCCTGCGCTCGGCGGTCGCCGAAGGCGCCGCCGCGCGCGTCATGGTGGATCTGCGCGAAGATGGTGTTGAAGCCCTTCACCACGCGCGCACCAGGCAGCAGCGCAGCGATGCGTTCGGCGGCGGAGGTATCGAAGCCGAGCGTGAGGCCCATGAAGTCCGGCGTGAGCGGGTTGGTGACGTCCACCACAATCCTGCCGGCCAGTTGCGCCGCCTGCCCGCCTGCGATGACCTCGCTGGCACTGAAGGGCACGGCGAGGACGACGATCTCGGCTTGGGCGATCGCCGCCTCAAGCGGCGCGGACTGCACGCGCCCGGAAGATCCGCCGGCCTCTTGCGCCGCCGCCGTTGCCTTTGCGGCGTCGATGTCGGCCAGGACGATGCCGTGGTTGCTGGCGAGCAGGCGGCGGGCAAAGCCAGTGCCGATGTTCCCGGCCCCGATGATGGCGATGTTCATGGTGGTGTCTGTCTTTCAAGTTGTGCCAGCGGCCCAATGCCGCAGACGCCGCGGAGATGCGCCGTTCCGAGATCAGACGGTATTCGCCAAGCGTGCCGAGCCGCTGTGCGGAAACGCAGGTGCAAGATGCCAAGCGCGGCCGTACCCTTGGCTTTGGCCGCCGCAGCGCATCGTCGCGTGCCCGATCCGCCTGGTCGCGAGCCATCCTTCCTTCGAGCTCATTTGCGCCGCAGGCAAGCGTAGCGCCTACAGTCGCTTGGCGGGCGCACCCAGGCCGATCATTGCGGAGCCTGGAAGACTGACTTCCACCGGATCGCACTTCTGCCGCCGGATGCCAGGAAGGATATTCCCCGAAGCGCCGCGGATCATCGCGGGCCAACAGGGAACAGATACCATGCCACAGCTCGACCGCCGCACCCTTGGGGCCGCCATGCTCGCCTCCACCCTCGGCGCCGGCCTCGCATCAGCCCCCATGCGCGCCGACGCCGCGTCTGCGACACCGCCGCCGGTGGTGGTCCGCCGCCGCGTTGGGCGCTTCGAGGTGAGCTTCCTGCTCGACGGCTACATCGACTTCCCCTACGCGCTCTTCACTGGCATCGCGCCGGATGTGCTGGAGGGTGCCGCGCGTGGCCTGCACATCGCGCGACCCACGGGCGTGCGCACCGGCTTCACTCAGTGGCTGATCCGCGACGAGCGGCACACCGTGCTGGTGGATGCCGGGCCGGCCGGCACCGTCAGCCCCACCAGCGGACGGCTGCCGCGGGCGCTCGCGGCCCTTGGCGTCCGGCCGGACGCGGTGAGCGCCGTCGTCGCGACGCATCTGCATGTGGATCACATCGCAGGCCTGGTCGCCGGCGGCCAACGCGTCTTCCGGAACGCCGAGGTCTTCGCTGATCGCCGGGATGTCGCCCATTTCACCGATCCTGCGAAGGCTGCGGCGGCGCCGGACCTGCTGAAGAGCTCCTTCCGGGCGGCGTCCGAACTGGTGCGCCTCTACCCGCGCCTGCAACGCATCGACGGCGCACGAACGATCCTGCCCGGCGTCACAACCTTCGACCTGGCGGGACACACGCCGGGCCAGATCGGCGTGCGGATCGAGGATGGCGGCGAGAGCCTGCTGCTCGTTGCCGACATGCTGTTCCATCCCGGGCTGCACCCGGCGCATCCGGGCATCGGCATCCTGTTCGAGCAAGATCGCGCCGCGGCCGATGCGTCGCGCGCCCGCTTCTTCGACCAGGCCGCGTCGGAAGGCGCGCTGCTTGCCGCCACGCATATGCCGTACCCCGGCGTGGGGCGGATCGTCCGGGCTGGCAACAGCCTTGCCTGGCAGCCGGCCGATTTCGACTACGCCGCCTGACCCGGAGCCGGCGAGATGACCGAAGAAGCCCGCCCCCCGCTGCCGCCCTTCACGCAGGAGACCGCGATATGGAAGGTGCGCGCGGCCGAAGATGGCTGGAACACGCGCGACCCCGCACGCGTCGCGCTTGCCTACACCGAGGACAGCCGCTGGCGGAATCGTGCCGAGTTTCCGCGCGGCCGTGACCAGATCCGCGGGTTCCTCGAGCGGAAATGGGCTCGTGAACTCGAGTACCGCCTGATCAAGGAGCTCTGGGCCTTCACGGATAACCGGATCGCCGTGCGCTTCGCTTACGAGTGGCGCGACGACAGCGGCCACTGGTTCCGCAGCCACGGCAACGAGAACTGGGAGTTCGACGCGCGGGGGCTGATGGCCCTGCGCTTCGCCTCCATCAACGACCAGCCAATCACCGAGGCCGAGCGGAAGTTCCGCTGGCCACAGGGCCCGCGCCCGGCAGGCCATCCCGGCCTATCCGAGCTCGGCCTTTAGGAGAAGCCAATGGCACACGCATTCGCGGATATCGCCTTCACCCCGCGCGTGAAAGCGGAGCAGGAGCGCCAGGGCAGTCGTGCCGCCTATGCGCGGTTCGAGGGCGACGACGAGCCGCACCACGACCGGCTCGGCCCCGGCGAGGCCGCGTTCATCGGCATGCGGGACAGCTTCTACATGGCGACCGCGTCGGAGACGGGCTGGCCCTATATCCAGCATCGCGGCGGGCCGGTGGGTTTCGTGCGCGTGCTGGATGAGGCGACGCTGGGCTTCGCGGATTTCCGCGGCAACCGGCAATACGT
>CANHTE010000295.1 GCA_947462945.1 Acetobacteraceae bacterium | reverse complement strand
CTCGGCGGTGGGGGCGGCCTCGCCGGCGATTTCCTCGGGCGCTTCCAGCCCGGCGTCATCGGGCACGTCGCGCGGGTCGGCTTCCTCGGTGGGCTCGGGCTTGCCGGCGCGCGCGGCGGCGGCGGCGCGGGCGGCCTGGGAAGCTTCCTGGGCCTGGGCGCGGCGCTCATCCTCGCGCGCTTCGGCCTCGGCTTCCTCGCGGGCCTCCTCCTGCTGGGCTTCGATCAGCCGCTGCCGGTCGGCGACGGGGATCTGGTAATAATCCGGATGAATTTCGCCGAAGGCCAGGAAGCCGTGGCGGTTGCCACCATATTCGACAAAGGCAGCCTGGAGGCTGGGCTCCACCCGGACCACGCGGGCCAGGTAGATATTGCCCTTCAGGGGAAGGCGATTGGCAGCCTCCAGGTCGAATTCATCGACCCTGTGGCCATCCATCACGACCACCCGGGTTTCTTCCGGATGGGCAGCGTCGATCAACATGCGCTTGGTCATGCAAGGAAAACTCCGCACCGCGGCGGGGACGGGCGGCGCCCGGTTCCGGCCAACGGCGGAAAAGAGAGACGGATTCCGGGCGGGGGCCGATGGGCGGCGATGTCCGTGACATGCGCTTTCGTCCTCGCTCGGGGGCGCGGCGCCCGCCGAAATCTGCGCCCGACGGGGCGGCAGGGGCGGGGCGTCTTGCCCAATGGCAACACCCCCACGAATGTGCGCCCTTCACGGGCGGGCGATATTGCGGCAGTCCGGTTACACTGGGTCAGCTTACACTGGGTCAGCGCCGGGCTGCACCGCGGGCGCGCTGGCGAAACCGGCTACGCGACCGCAGAGTGCCACCCAAAGGGGCGTCCATCCGGCGGGGACAAGCCAGGGACTGGCGCAAGAAATACTGGCGGCCGACCCTTGTTTCGCCCGCAGCACCTATCACTGGGGCAAGGCACCTTACGCGTGCCGGCGCCCCCTCACAAGGCACCCGGGGCAGGCGGCGGGGAAACTTCTCCGGTGGGGCAGGGCCGCTTGCCCAAGGGAATGGCAGGGAATGCTGGATTTTCGGGCGGATTCCTGTATAGTGGGACGGCCGCGGTGGGGGTCGCGGCCGCATGCAGGGGTTCCACCGACGATTCCTTTTGGCCGGCCTGGCTGGGCTCGGCATAACGCCGGTTGCGCATGGGCAGCCTGCGGCCTCGCGCACGACCCTCCCTCTGATCGTGCTTGATCCTGGCCATGGGGGCGCCGATCCAGGCGCCATCGGCCCCGCCGGCACCCAGGAAAAGCGCATCACGCTGCTCCTGGCGCTGGAACTCAAGCGCCTGCTGGAAAGAGCCGGCCGCTGCCGCGTATTGATGACCCGCTCACGCGACGCATTCATCCCGCTTGCCCGCCGCGTGGATCTGGCGCGGGGACGCGAGGCGGCGTTGCTGCTCTCGCTCCATGCCGATGCCATGCCACCTGGACAGCGCGGCCAGTTGCGCGGTGCCTCCGTCTATACCCTGGCGGAAACCGCGACAGACCCATTGGCCGCGGCCCTGGCGCGGCAGGAAAACCTGGCGGACCGCGCCGGCGGGCTGCGCCTGCCCTCCGTCTCGCCAGAGGTGCAGCGCATCCTGCTCAGCCTGATGCGACAGGAAACCAGGGCCGGGTCCGAGCGCCTGGCGCGCCTTACCATCAACGCGCTCGATGGCGATGTACCATTGCTGAACCAGCCGCTGCGGCGCGCGCAATTCGTGGTGCTGAAAGCCCCTGACGTGCCATCCGCCCTGGTGGAATGCGGCTTTCTCTCAAACCCGGAGGAAGAGGCCCTGCTGCGCCGGCCGGAACACCGGGCCAAAATCGCGTCCAGCCTGGCCGAGGCAGTGCACGGTTTCCTGGGGCAGCGCGTGGCCACGTGATCCGATGCGAATGGCGGCGAGTTCCGTGCCGGGCCTCGCGGCGTTACAGCCTGCACACCCACCCAGACGTTGATGGCTTTACCGCCGCGCCTTGAAGGCAGCGGCCAGCGTGCCGTCATCCAGCACATCGAGCGCGCCGCCCATGGGCACGCCCTGCGCCAGGCGCGTCACCGGCACGCCAAGGGGCCGCAGCCGATCGGCCAGGTAATGCGCGGTGCTGGCCCCCTCCACCGTCGCGGGAAGGGCCAGGATCACTTCCCGCACACCGGGATGGGCGGCGCGGTGCAGCAGCGGCGTGATGGCCAGCTCCTCCGGCCCCACCCCCGCCAAAGGCGAGAGCGTACCGCCCAGCACGTGATACAGGCCGTGATGCGCATGGGCGCGCTCCAGCGCCCACAACTCGCCCACACCCTCCACCACGCAGATCAGCCCCTGGTCCCGCTGGATGTCGGTGCAGATATGGCAGGGGTCGGCGGCGTCGAGATTGCCGCAGAGCGCGCAGGGCTTCACTGCCTCCGCCGCCGCCCGCAGCGCATCGGCCAGTGGCAGCATGCGCGTCTCCGGCGCCATGAGCATGCGCAGCGCGGCCCGCCTTGCGCTGCGCCGGCCCAGGCCGGGCAGCTTGGAGAGCAGCTGGATCAGATGCTCGACAGGGTCGTTCGGGCGCAAGGCTCCGACGTCAGAAGGGCAGCTTGAGGCCGGCGGGCAGGTTCATGCCGGCCGTGGCCTTCTGCATTTCCTCGGCCATCATGGCCTCCACCTTCTGCTTCGCATCGGCATGGGCGGCGATGATCAGATCCTCCAGCACCTCACGGTCATCGGCCGTCATCAGCGAGGGATCAATGGCGATCCGGCGCAATTCGCCCTTGCCCGTCAGCTTCACCTTCACCATGCCGGCGCCGGCCTGGCCTTCCACTTCGGTGGATTCCAGCTTGGCCTGCATGTCCGCCATGCGGGTCTGCATCTGCTGGGCCTGCTTCAACATATTGCCGAGATTCTTCACTCAATCCTCCTCAGGAAAATCCGACCCGGCGAATTCGGCCTCGCCCTCAGATAGCGGCTCTGCCTCGGGCGGCGCGAATTCGGGGAAATCGGGCTCGTCATTGCTGTCCGGCGTGATGAGGGCCTTCAACCCATAGGCATCCACGCTGTCATCGCGCACCGCGTCCAGCTGCGCGCCGGGAAAGGCGAGCAGGATGGCCTGCACGATGGGGTGGCTCTGCGCGGCGGCGCGGCGGTCGGTCTCGGCCGTGCGGGATTGTTCGGCCAGCGTCGGCTCGCCCTCGGCATTGCTGAGGGCCACGGTCCAGCGGGCGCCGGTCTGTTCCTCCAGCATCGCCTTGAGTTGGGCGCCGAGGTCACGCGGCGCCTGCGGCCGGACGCGAATTTCCACCTGGCCGGGGGCGACGCGCACGGGGTGCACGTCATGCAGCAAATGGGCATGCAGCAGCGCCTGGTTGGCCGCTGAGGCGAGTGCGGCAATCTCCCGCCAGGCCGTCGGCTGCGGCAGGGCCAGGGGCGCCGCCATCATGATGGCCGGGCCATTGGCCTGGGCACGCATTCCACTCCCTCCCGAGGGCAGCGGCGCGCCCCCCCCGGCCGAGACGGCACCGCCGGCTTCCAGGCGCTTCAGGATATCCCCGGGCGTCGGCTGCTCGGCCACATGGGCGAGGCGGATCAGCACCATCTCGGCCGCGGCACGGCGGTCGGGGGCGGCCATCACCTCCTCCAGCCCCTTCAGCAGCATCTGCCAGGCGCGGGTGAGCATGGGCACGGAAAGGCGTGCGGCCAAAGCGGCCCCCCGCACACGCTCATTTTCCGGCAGGGCCGCATCCTCGCGCAGCGCCGGGATGGCGGCGAAGCGCGTCAGCATATGCGTCTGCT
>CANHTE010000294.1 GCA_947462945.1 Acetobacteraceae bacterium | reverse complement strand
TCACGCCAATGGCGTGGACAATCCCTATGCCCAGATGCGCAAGGACCTCGGCTACGAATTCTGTCGAAATGAGAGCGAGAAGAACCCTTACGTCGCCCGCCCGTTGAAGCGCACCGATTGCAGCCTGGTCTCGGACGGCGCCGCGGCCCTGATCATCGCCGAGGGCGATGTGGCGGCATCCGCCCGCCGCGCCGTGCGCTTCCGCGGCACGGCGCAGGTGAATGACTTCCTGCCCATCGCCCGACGCGACATCATCCGCTTCGAAGGCGCACGCGAGGCCTGGGCGCGGGCCTTCGACGCCTCCGGCCTGACGCTGGCCGATCTCTCCTTCGCCGAGACGCATGATTGCTTCACCATCGCCGAACTCATCGAATATGAGGCGATGGGGCTGACGCCCGAGGGCCAGGGCAGCCGCGCCATCCTGGAAGGCTGGACGCGCAAGGATGGCCGCCTGCCGATCAACCGCTCCGGCGGTTTGAAATCCAAGGGGCATCCTATCGGCGCCACGGGCGTTTCCATGCACGCCCTCGCCGCCATGCAGCTCACTGGCGAGGCGGGCGCGATGCAATTGCCGCGCGCCGAAATCGGCGGCGTCTTCAACATGGGCGGCGCCGCGGTCGCCAATTATGTGAGCATCCTCGAACGCGTCTAAACCAGCAGCAGGAACCGCGCCCATGAAACTGGATGATGAGCGCGAGAGCCGGAACCTGGAGGACCGGCGCGGCCAAGGGCGTGCCGGGGGCGTGGGCGGCGGCGCGCGGATCGGCGGGCTGGGGCTGGTCGCTGTCGTGGTCATCTCGCTCATCTTTGGTGTGGACCCGGGCGTGGTGCTTTCCACTTTGGAGGGCGGCGGCGCGCCCGCCACGCAGCAGCAGGCGGCCCAGGCGCCCCCACATGAGGATGCGGCAGCCCGCTTCGTCAGCCGCGTCCTGGCCAGCACGGAAGATGTCTGGACAGCCGAATTCGCCGCCAACCAGCGGCGCTATGAGCCGCCGCGCCTGGTGCTGTTCTCGGGCTCCGTCGGCTCGGGCTGCGGGACCGCGCAATCCGCCATGGGTCCGTTTTATTGCCCCAATGACCGGCGCATCTACCTCGACCTTGGCTTCTTCCGCGAACTCGCGCAGCGCATGGGCGCGCCGGGGGATTTCGCCCAGGCCTATGTCATCGCGCATGAGGTCGGGCATCACGTCCAGAACATGATGGGGCTGCTGGGCGGCGGGCGGGACAATGCGGCCTCGGTCCGCACCGAACTCCAGGCCGATTGCCTGGCCGGCTATTGGGCGCGGCGGGCCGACCAGACGCGCCGCATCCTGGAAGCCGGGGACCTCGACGAAGGCCTGGCCGCGGCCGCCGCCGTGGGTGATGACCGGCTGCAACAACAGGCGCGCGGGCATGTGGTGCCGGAAAGCTTCACCCATGGCAGCAGCGCGCAGCGGGTCAGGGCGCTGAAGACGGGGTTGGCGGGGGCGGATTCCGGCGTGTGCCTGAACCGGGGGTAAAGCCGGGGCTTTGCCCCGCACCCCAGTAGGAACCTCAGGTTCCTGCACCTCCGCCTTTCGCAACGCCATCCGCGACCAGGTTGCAGGCCAGGACCGTCAGCAGGATGGCCAGGCCGGGCCATAGCGCGGCCAGGGGCGCCTGGAATACCAGTTCCTGCGCATTCGCCAGCATGTTCCCCCAGGAGGGTGCGGGCGGCGCGATGCCGAGGCCAAGGAAGCTGAGCGTGCTTTCCGCCAGCACGGCACCACCCACGGCCAGCGCCGTGGCAATGGCGATGGGCGCCGCCAGTTCCGGCAGCACATGCCGCAGCAGCACCCGCGCCTCCGAAACGCCCATGGCCCGCGCCGCCCGCACGAAATCCCGCGCCAGCACCGAAAGCGCCGAGGCCCGCACCAGCCGCGCCACGCCCACCCAGCCAAAAGCCGCCAGCAGCACCGCGATGCGCAGGATGTCGGACGCCGCCTCACCACGCGGCAGGCCGACCACGGCGGGATCCAGCGCGGCCAAAATCACCAGCAGCGGCAGGGCCGGCAGCGCCAGCAAGCCGTCAGCCAGGCGCATCAAAATCGCATCCCAAACCCCGCCCCGCCAAGCCGCCAACAGGCCAATCATTGTGCCGATGGCCGTGGCAGCCAGGGCCGCCAGCAGCCCCACAGTCAGCGAAACCCGCGCGCCATGCAGCAGGCGCAGCAGCAAATCCCGCCCCAATTCATCTGTGCCGAGCGGGTGGGTGGCGGAGGGCGCCTCAAAGCGCTTGAACAAGTCGGGCATGAAGGGGTCATGCCCCAGCGCGAGCCCCGCCCATGGCGCGGCAAGCGCCGCCAGCATCAACATGCCGAGAAGGGCGAGGCCGAGCCTCATGCCAATCTCGGGTCCAGCCAGCGCTGCGCCAGATCGGCCGCCAGGGTGGCCAGCATGGTCACCACCGCCACCACCAGCAGCGCGAGCAGGGCCAGGTTGAAATCATTTCCCATCACCGCGTCATACATCAGCTTGCCCATGCCGGGCCGGGCGAAGATCGTCTCGGTGATCAAGGCGCCCGAGACCAGGGCGCCCGCATCCAGCGCGGCGAGGGTCAGCAGCGGCACGCCGGCGTTGGGCAAAGCGTGGCGTAACAGGATGCGGCGCTCACCCGCCCCCTTGGCCCGGGCAGTGCGGATATGCGGCTCAGCCAAGGCGGCGCTCAGTGCGGCCGTGGCATGGCGCGCATAGGCGGCCAGATTGGCAAAGCAAAGCGTCACCACCGGCAGGATCAGGAAGCGCCAGCCGCCCTCCCCGCCCGCAGGCAGCCAGCCCAGCTGCACGGCGAACAGGATGATCAGCAAAATGCCGAGCCAAAAGGACGGCACGGCCTGCGCCACCAAGGCAAGGCCCTGCACCCAGGGCGAAGTGGCCGGGCGCAACGCCGCCAGCGCGCCCAGCGACACCCCGACCCCCACCGCCAGCCCCAGCGCCAGCCCCAGCAGGGCGAGCGAACTCAGCAAGGCCGGCCCCAGCAATGCCGCCACCGGCTGCGCAAACAGCCGCGAATGGCCAAACCGCCCCTCCAGCACGGCCCCGGCCCAGGCCAGATACCGGCCGAGCAAGGGTTGATCCAACCCGTGCAATTCCCGCAGCCGGGCCGCATCCTCACTGGTCAGCCGCGGATCGCCGGCGATGGCGAGGTCGATGGGGTCCCCCGGCATCAGCGCGATGAGCATGAAGGCGCAAAACGAAAGGATAGCGGCCGTCACGACGATCTGCGCGAGGCGCGAGAAGATCAACCGGGGCATGGATCGTGGCACACCGCTTCAACGCGATTGCCATCCGGGTCCAGCAGGAAGGCGCCGTAGTAATGCGCATGGTAATGCGGGCGCAGGCCCGGTGCGCCGTCATCCTGCCCGCCCGCCTGCAGCCCTGCCGCATGGAAGGCTCGCACCGCGGCGCGATCCAGCGCCCGAAAGCACCAATGCCGCCGATCCGCCACCACGCCCGCGCATTCAGCCACGGTCAGATAGGCCGCCCCCGTATCCCGCGCGCCATAGCCGATGGCCCGCGCCTCGCGCCACACGCAAGGCACGCCCAGCGCCGCCAACACCGCGTCATAAAACGCCGCGCTGCGGCTGAGGTCATTCACCGTGATGGAGACATGATCCAGCATCAGCGCAGCCGCCATTCCTCGGCCCAAAGGCTGGAGGGGTTCAAATGCCCGGTCGGCCGCACGCCTTCCAGCCAGGCGGGCCAGAGATGCGCATCCTGGCGGAACCAGAGCGGCAGGGCCGGCAATTCCTCG
>CANHTE010000293.1 GCA_947462945.1 Acetobacteraceae bacterium | reverse complement strand
TCTTTTGTTCTTATATGAAAAGCAGGCCAAGGGGTGAATTGCGTCCAGCGCCGCGCCCCCACCCGCATCCCCCACATCCCCCGCCGAATTCCGCGCAATCCGCGCGGCTTGCCACCCCATGGCTTAGGAGACGCACGCCCATGCCCTTCACCGCAAGCGACCTCGTGCCGCTGATCCAGACCGCGCGCTTCAACCTCTGGCACTATCGCAGCGCGGATCTGCAGGCCGCGATCACGGCGCCCGGCTATTTCGCTCCCGCCGCCAGCCAGCTGCGCGCAGGTGACCTGATGATCGTGCAATCTGCCGATGCCATGGCCATGCTGCCGGTGCGCAGCAATGCCGTAACCGGCCCGGGCGTGGTGCTGGATGGCGCGGTTACGCCCATCGCGCTCACGCGCTCCGTCGCGCAGACGCTGCGCATGGTGCAGGCGGCGGGTGCCGTGGTCTCGACCATCATCCTCGCGCCCCTCATGGCGGGCATCATCATCGGCACGTCCATTCCGGTGCAGCCGCAGGTCGTGGGGCCCATCCAGCAGGTCGTGATCACGCTGCGCAATGCGCAGAACCAGATCATTCCGCCCGCGCTGACGGTCAATATCGAGCAGGGCTACGCCACGGCCACCTTCCCCACGCCGCCTGTCGGCAGCGGATACCGCATCCGCATCGAGGATGCGCTCGATACGGGCGTCGTCGCCACCTCGCGCAGCTTCAACATCCTGCCCGATCTGCGCCTGATCCTGATCGAGGATGGCGCCAAGCTGCTGCAGGAGGATGGCGCGGCGATCTCGCAAGGCTGACGCCCAGGCGCCGGCAACACGGCCGGCCCTTCCCTTCCCCCCCATTCGGACGGAGCCCCATGCCCGACCTCAAGATCAGTGAATTGCCGGCGGCGAGCAGCATCGCCGATGCCGACCTCACCCCCTTTGTCCAGACATCGCCATCGCCCGCCACGCGGCGTGCCAGCCTCTCGCAACTGCGGCGTGCCGTGCTCGCGGATCGTGGCGTAGATGTGCGGGACTTCGGCGCCGTCGGCAATGGCGTCGCCAATGATGCGCCCGCCATCCAGGCGGCGATCAACGCCCTCGGCACCGCCGGTGGCGTGGTGCAGTTTGGCCCGCGCACCTATCGGCTGGCCTCGGCCATTGCCATTACCAACGGCTCGGTGCGCTTGCAGGGCGCAGGCTTCGCCGAGGGCGGTCAGCCCGGGGAGGGCACCTGGCTGACGGTGGATCAAACCGGCTTCACGCCCGTCACCTTCTCGGGCGTGGCTGCGCGCGGTTCGGTCGTGCGGGACATGGCCTTTCGGCAGACCCATGCCGCCGCGCAGAACGCCGCCTGGGCGCCCACCAATTACGATTACCTGTTCCGCGTCACCGATTGCCTCGGCGGTGTGGATTTCGACAATGTGATGCTCTCCGGCATCAATCGCGGCATCTTCGTCCGCAACTCAGGCCGCACGGATTTCCGCCGCATTCGCGGCCAGATCTTCACTGCCGGCATCGAGATTGACGAAGGCTACGACACCTCTCGCATGTCGAACCTGCATTTCTGGCCCTTCTTCTCCGGCAATGAGAATGTGGTGCGCTGGCAGCAGGCGAATGGCGATGCGTTGATTTTTCGGCGTTGTGACGGCGTCTTCGTGGACCAGGCCTTCGCGCTCGGCTATCGCTCGATGTTCCGCTTCACCTCCTCGGCGGCCGGATATACGCAGAAATTCAGCATCGGCCAGGCCTATGCGGATTTCGTGCGGCACGGAATCTGGGTGGAGGCCACCGGGACCGACGGCCAGATCGACGCCATGACCATCCAGTGCGAGATCTTCAATGCCGGCGGTGCACCGCTGCCCGGCTCGGTCGGCGTTTACGTCAATGCCAGTTCCAGCAGCGTGCAGATCGGCTCCCTGCGCATTGACGATGCTGAAGACAACCCGATCCGCATCGAGGGTGCGGCCAACCGGCTGGATATCGGTGCACTGCGCTGCGTGAATTTCAATTTGCGCAACAATGGCGCCGCGGCCATCCACCTGGCGAATGTCGTCAGCGGCACGCCCAATCGGGTGAATTTGGCCGGCACGCCCTTGCTGGAGGCGGCCAATATCGGGCCGGTTTTCAACGCCGGCAGCAACGGCTCCGTCGGTGTTCAGGCCCCAGCTGGCGAGGCAGCGCGCCCTGGCCTTTCGGTCGGGCAAAGTGACACAGGCCTGTTTCGCCCTGCGGCCGGCGCCCTTGCAGCCGCCACCGGCGGGGCCGAGATGCTGCGCCTGTTGAGCGGCACGGCAACCCTCGGCGCGGCCAGCGGCGCCCATGGGCTTGAGGTGACGACGCCCGCCAGCACGGTGAACCGCCCTGAAATCCTGGGCGGCCTGACCGGAGCGCCCGGGCGCACCGGGTGGCGCGCCAGCGGTTCGGACGCCAATATCTCGGCGGTCATGCAGCCCAAGGGCTCGGGCGCCTTGATGGGACAATTCTCGGATAACGCGGTAACCGGGGGGAATGCGCGCGGCACCAATGCCGTGGACTGGCAGACCCTGCGCACCTCCGCGACCCAGGTGGCATCAGGGGCGAACGCCACCATCGGCGGTGGCAGTGGCAACACCGCTTCGGGCAATGCATCCATCACCGCGGGCGGCGTCTCGAATACGGCCTCCGGAACCCAGACGACGGTGAGCGGGGGGCAGAACAACAATGCATCCGCCCTCCAGGCCACGATCGGCGGGGGCAACGGCAACACCGGGTCTGGCAGCGGTGCAACCGTTTCCGGAGGGACAGGCAACATGGCTTCAGGCACTGTTTCCTGGATTCCAGGAGGAAACGCTGCCAGCACGCGCGGCATTCGTGGGCGCGGCGCATGGGCGGCTGGCAGCATTGCGACAGCAGGGGATGCCCAAAGCGGGGAACATCCTTTGCTGCGCCAGACGACGGACGCCACCCCCGCCCGGCTGACCTCCGATGCTGCTGTCGCGAGCGCGAGCAACACCATCAACCTGCCGAACTTCGCGGCCTATTCCGGCACGCTGACCGTCATTGCCAAGGCCGCGGGCAGCCTGGCGATGGCGGTCTGGCGCGTGAACCTGTCGGCCGGACGGGGCAATGGGGCATCCACCACCTTCCTGTTCGAGGGAGCCGGCACAGCGCTTGTGCCAACGGCCAGCAACCTCACCGGCAGCGCATGGCGCCTCGACATCGCAGCGGACACCACGAATGGCGGCATCGCCCTGACCGTCACGGGTGCGGCCGCCACCACCATCATTCACTCGGCCCGCTTCGCCAGTGTCGAAGCCGTGACCGCGAGCTGACCCCCAGCAGGAGAACCCGCATGGCCTTTCTCATTCCCATCGAAATCAACGACACCGGCGCCTTTGCCGAATACTGGCGCCTGACCCATGTGCAGCTGGACCGCGTGGCCGGCATCGTGGAGGCGCAGTTGCATGGCTACCACAATGCGGCGGCGCGCCGGGACGGAAAATCTCCCCTGCAGCGCCTGAGCTTCCGCTTCAGCCAGGCCACGATGGAGGACCCCTACACCCTGGCGGTGGAGGACCTTTATCGCGCCATCCGGCTGCAACAGGACGCCGGAGGCGAGCCCTCGCGCTTCGCCACCGCCACCGACATCTGAACCCAGCGAGAAGGAATTTCACCATGAGCTCCCTCACCGATTACGCGAAGAACCTCCTCACCCGCGCGCTGTGCGGCCGCGCGCCCGTCCTCCCCAACGCCGTCTTCCTGGGCATGGGAACCGGCGGCAGCGACCCGACAGGCATCAGCGGCGAAGCCGT
>CANHTE010000292.1 GCA_947462945.1 Acetobacteraceae bacterium | reverse complement strand
GTGGCGGGCGCGGCGACCGCCATGGCGGCCGGGCCGGCCACGGGCCGCGCCATGGGCCGGCTGCCGCTGGCCGCTCCCGCCGAGGCAAAGACGAAATCCGCCCCCGTGCCAGGCTGGCGGGGCATCACGAAAATGCCGTGCGGGCTGCGGCCCACCCGAATCTGCGCCTGATCCCCCGTGCGCGGGTCCAGCACCAGAACCCGGCCGACCCAGCGCAATGTGGCGTAAATCCGCCCCTCCAGGTCGAAGGCGATGCAGTCCGGCCCGCCCGGCACTTCAAAGATGCGCCGGACCTCCAGCGTCGCGGCATCCACCTCGGCAATCCGGCTATCCACGCGGGAGGTGGCGTAGAGGGTATTGCCATCCGGCGCCGGAAAAACATTATGCGCGCCACGGCCGATCTGGAAGGCGGGCCGCACTTCGCGGGTTTCGGGGTCCAGCGTCACGAATTCCGTCCGGCCCATCAGGCCGATCAGCAGGCGCCCGCGGTGCCAGATGATGCCCGCCGGCTCCGGCCCCACATCCTGCGTCCAGATCGTGCTGCGCGTGGTCATGTCCACGGCGGCCACCTGCCCGGTGCCTTGCAGCGTGACATAGACGAAGCGGCTATCCGGGCTGAACGCCACATGGCTGGGCTTGTCCGGCTGGCGAAAGCGCTGAAGCAGGGCGAGCGTCGCCGCATCATAGATGTCGATCTGGTCGCGACGCAGGGAGGCCACCACCAGATACCGGCCATTGGGGCTGTATTCCAGGTGATAGGGATTGCTGACACGCTCGCGCCGGCGGATTTCGCCCGTCTGCGGGTCCAGGAACAGCAATTCATTGCCGCCGCTGTCACCCACCACCAAATCCCGGCCATCCGGGCTTACCACCAAATGGTGCACCTCACGCAGCACGGGAATCCGCCGGGTTTCCACGCGGGTCGTCGCGTCGAGCACCGAGATGGAGGCGTCGCCGGAATTCAGCACGAAAACCGTATCCGCCCGCGCGGGGGCCGCGGCCGAAAGAAGCAGGAGCAGGACAGCGCGCCACATGGCGAAATCAGCTTTCATGGGAGGCCGAGGGGGACACTCACTCAACTCCACAAAGCAGATAAATTCAAGGCAATGCAGGCAGGTTTCTGCGCATCAACCCTCCCCAGCCCGGAAGGTCAGCGCGGCGCCGTTGATGCAATAGCGCAACCCGGTGGGGGCAGGGCCGTCAGGGAAAACATGCCCCTGATGCCCACCGCAAACCGCGCAATGCACCTCCACCCGGCGCATGAAGAAGCTGGTATCCTCGGTCTCGCCGATATTGGCGGCGATGGGGCTGGTGAAGGAGGGCCAGCCGGTCCCGCTTTCGAACTTGCTTTCCGAGTCGAACAGGGGCGTGTCGCAGCCCGCGCAATGAAACACCCCGGCCCGCTTTTCGGCATTGAGGGGGGAGGTGCCGGCGCGTTCGGTTCCGTGTTCGCGCAGCACCTTATAGGCGGCGGGGGAGAGTTCCGCGCGCCACTCGGCCTCGCTGCGCTGGATGGGGAAATCCGTGGCGCTGGCCTTCTTGCCGAAGAACATGGCTCAGGCCTCCATGCGGCTGATCGCGGCCCGGTTCAGGCGGCTGGCGAAGCTCTTGCGGAACTTACCGACCTTGGGCGCGATCACCGCCCGGCAATAGCCCGACCAGGGGTTGAGCGCGAAGTAGTTCTGGTGCTCTTCCTCCGCCGCGTAGAACACGCTGGCGGGGACGAGTTCCGTCACCAGGGGCGCGCCCCAAATGCCGAGAGCTGTGACCTCGGCCATGACCTCACGCGCCGTCTGCGCCTGCTCGGGCGTCTCGGTCATGATGATGGAGCGGTATTGCGGGCCCACATCGGCGCCCTGGCGGTCCTTGGTGGTGGGGTCATGCAGGGTGAAGAACATCCGCAGCAGATCGGCATAGATGACGGTCTCGGGGTCAAAGCCGATGCGCACCACTTCGGCATGGCCGGTGCGCTTGGCGCAGACCTGCTCATAGGTCGGGTTCACCTGATGACCGCCGGCATAGCCCGAGAGGACCTCCTCCACGCCAGCGACGTCCCGAAAGGCGGCGTCCAGGCACCAGAAGCAGCCCCCACCCAAAGTTGCGTATTCCATGTGACCGCGCTCCTTCATGCCTCGCATAGATAGGGCGCCACCCTGCCAAGCATAAGGGCGCCGTCTGGCACATGGACGGTTTGGCCCAAAAGGTTACGCCCGCGCCGCTATTCGGCGGCCGTCGCCAACAGGCTTTGCCCGGGCTTGAGGCGGGTGAAGCGCACCTCACGCCAATCCAGCTGCACGGCGCCTTCTTTCAGCGTTACCAGCGTGTGGCGCAGGCCCTGGGCGTCATCATCGGTCTGGGGGAAATCCTCGCGCCAATGGGCGCCCCGGCTTTCCTCGCGGGCTTTGGCGGCGGCGATGATGGCGCGGCTGGTCAGGATCAGGCTCTCCAGGTTCAGCCAATCCGCCCAGGACATGTTGAAGCCACGCGCGCCATCCTGCACGCCGGTGAGCCGCAACTCGGCCTCGATGGCGTCCAGCCCGGTGCTGGCCTCGGCCAGGCCTGCGGCGTCGCGCAGGATGCCGGCCTTGTCCCACATAAGCTTGGCCAGGGCATCGCGCAGCGGGTTGATGGCCTGCACCGGCTTGCCGAAGGGGGCCAGGGCGGCGTCCCGGGCCTGATTCAGCGCTGCCTCATCCGGGGCTTCCAGCGCGCCATGCCTGGGCACCCAGGCGGCCATGGCATCGCCCGCGATGCCGCCAAAGACGGTGGAATTGGCCACGCCATTGCCGCCCAGGCGGTTCGCGCCATGCACGCCGCCGGTATCCTCACCCGCGGCAAACAGGCCCGGCAGGTCCGTGCTGCCATCGGCGTGGAAGACCAGGCCGCCCATCATGTAATGCGCCGTCGGCACCACCGGCACCCGGCCGCCGGCCAGGTCAAAGCCCATATCGGCGCAGCGTTCCACCATGCCCTTGAATTGCTTGGTGACATTCTCCGGGCCCAGATGCCCCATCTCGATCCATAGCCCGCCCTCGGCGTTCACATTGCCGGCCTGGATTTCGCGCTCCATCGAACGGCTGACGATGTCGCGCGTCGCGCGCTCGCCGCGCGGGTCGTATTTGTGCATGAAGCGCTGCCCATCGCCGCCCAGCAGATAGCCGCCGGCGCCGCGCAGCCCTTCCTCGATGATGGTGCCCGTCATGCGCGTGCCCGGCCCCGCCAGGACACCCGTGGGGTGGAACTGCACCATCTCCATGTCCCGCAGCGCCAGGCCGGCGCGCAGCGCCATGGCCATCCCGTCGCAGGATTTATCGCCCGAGGGGGTGTGATATTTGTACATGGTCGGCCCGCCGCCGGTGCCCAGCAGCACCGCCTTGGCCTGCACGAAGACGAAGCGGCCCGAACGGATATCCAGCAGCAGCACGCCCGAAAGGCGCGTGCCATCCGGCGTGCGGATCAGCGCCAGCGCGCGGTGCTCTTCCAGCCGCTCAATGCCGCGCGCCCAGGTCTGCTCGGCCAGGCGGTTGATGATCTCGATGCCGGTCAGATCGCCCTTGTGGACCGTGCGGTCAAAGGTCTGCCCGGCAAAGGCCTTCTGGTGGATGGTGCCATCCGCATTGCGGTCGAAAAAACAGCCCCAGCGGTTTTCCAACTCGCGGATGCGCCGTTGCGCCACGGTGACGAGCGTCCAGGCCAGATCCTGGTCATTCAGCCACTTGCCGCCATCCAGCGTGTCCATGAAATGGCGCTCGGCCGAATCCCCGGCCGCCAGCGCCAC
>CANHTE010000291.1 GCA_947462945.1 Acetobacteraceae bacterium | reverse complement strand
TCGCCGGTTCGAAGCGGAGCGGGTTTCCCCATGGGGAAAGATCACCGGCCGCCAGCCCGGTGGCCGGATCATGCTCCGCGAGGGAAACATGGCCCGGATCGGAACTCAGCCAACCAATGGGCGCGCGACGCGTCACGCATGGTCAAGTTGGCGCGGATACGGCGCGGCCAAAGCGGCCAGGCCAGAAAGCGGCCTATCGCCCCACGCCGTTCCAGAACTCCTTGACCTTGGCGAAGAAGCCCTCGCTCTCGGGGCTGCTCTTGCCGCCCTTTTCTGCCTCAGCTTCGAAATCCTCCAGCAACTCCCGCTGCCTGGCGCTGAGGTTCTGCGGCGTCTCCACCACAACCTGCACATACATGTCCCCCCGCGCCGGGTTGCGCAGGACCGAGAAGCCCTTGCCGCGCAGGCGGAAATTGTCGCCCGTCTGCGTCCCGGCCGGAATCTTCACGGCCGAGCGTCCGCCATCAATCGAGGGCACCTCCACCGAAGCCCCCAGCGCCGCCTGCGTCATGCGCAGCGGCACCCGGACCATGATATTGGGCCCCTCGCGCTGAAAGATCGGGTGCGGCTTCACGCCGATATCCACATAAAGGTCACCCGCCGGGGCGCCGCGCAGCCCGGCCTCGCCCTCGCCGGTCAGGCGGATGCGCGTGCCATCCTCCACGCCGGGGGGAATGGTCACGTTCAGCGTGCGGTCGCGCTGGACGCGGCCGGCGCCGGCGCAGACCTTGCAGGGGTTCTTGATGATCTTGCCGGAGCCCGAGCAGGTGGGGCAGGTGCGCTCGATCAGGAAGAATCCCTGCTGGGCGCGAACCTTGCCTGAGCCACGGCAGGTGCCGCAGGTGGTTGCCGTCGTGCTGCCGCCCTCGGCGCCCGAGCCGGTGCAGGCCTCGCATTGCACGCTGCTGGGAACGCGGATGGTCTTCTTGCTGCCGGCGAAGGCTTCCTCCAGGCTGATCTGGACTTCCTGGCGGAGATCGGCGCCGCGGCCCGTCGCCTGGCGGCCACCCCGCCCGCCAAAACGGCCGAACATCTCCTCGAAGATATCCTCGAAACCGCCGCCTCCGAACGGGCTGCCGCCGCCACCAGCACCGCCCCCGCCCTCGAAGGCGGCATGGCCGAAGCGGTCATAGGCGGCGCGCTTTTCGGCGTCCTTCAGGACTTCGTAGGCTTCGCTGACTTCCTTGAACTTGCCCTCGGCCTTGGCATCCCCCTGGTTGCGGTCCGGGTGGAACTGCATCGCCAGCTTGCGATAGGCCTTCTTCAGGTCGTCCTCGGTCGCCTCGCGGCCGACGCCGAGCACTTCATAATAATCGCGCTTGGCCATGGTCTCATCCTGCGGGAAATCAGAGTGCGGTTGCCCCTGGCAACCTCAAAGAGACGCCCGGACCATCTCTGATCCGGGCGCGTGAACGGGCTGGCCTGCCTGGGCTCAGCCCTTCTTCTTCTTGGGGTCCACTTCCTCGAACTCGGCATCCACCACCTTATCGTTCGGCTTCTGCGGGTCCGCGCCGGGCTCCGGCTGGGGGGCTGCCTGTTCGGCCTTGTACATGGCCTCGCCGATTTTCATGGCCGCCTGGCTCAGCTTCTCGGCTGCCGCGTTGATGGCCTCCGCATCGCCCGATTCCATGGCGGCGCGGGCTTCGACGATCAACGCTTCGGCGGTGGCGCGTTCATCGGCCGGCACCTTGTCGCCATTTTCGCGGATGGTCTTTTCGGTCGAGTGCACCAGTGTATCCAGCTGGTTGCGCGCCTCCACCGACTCGCGACGCTTCTTGTCGGCTTCGGCATTGGACTCGGCGTCACGCACCATCTTCTCGATGTCGGCATCGGAAAGGCCTGACTTCGCCTGGATCTTGATCTGGGTTTCCTTGCCCGTCGCCTTGTCTTTCGCCGAGACGCTGACGATGCCGTTCGCGTCAATGTCGAAGGTCACTTCCACCTGCGGCACGCCGCGCGGCGCGGGCGGAATGCCCTGCAGGTCGAAATTGCCCAGCAGCTTGTTATCCGCCGCCATTTCGCGCTCGCCCTGGAAGACCTTGATGGTGACAGCCGTCTGGTTGTCATCCGCGGTCGAGAAGGTCTGCGACTTCTTGGTGGGGATCGTCGTGTTGCGGTCAATCAGGCGGGTGAACACGCCCCCCAGCGTCTCGATGCCGAGGGAGAGCGGCGTGACATCCAGCAGCAGCACATCCTTCACGTCGCCCTTGAGGACGCCGCCCTGGATGGCGGCGCCGATGGCAACCACCTCATCGGGGTTCGCATTGCGCGCCGGCTCCTTGCCGAACAGCGCCTTCACCGCCTCGATCACCTTGGGCATGCGCGTCATGCCGCCGACCAGGATGACCTCATCCACCTCGCCCGCCGTCATGCCGGCATCGGAGAGCGCCTTCTTCACCGGCTCCAGCGTGCGCTGCACCAGGTCATCCACCAGGGCTTCGAGCTTGGCCCGGGTGATCTGCATCACGAGATGCTTGGGGCCCGAGGCATCGGCCGTGATGAAGGGCAGGTTGATCTCGGTCTGCTTGCTGCTGGAAAGCTCGATCTTGGCCTTCTCGCCGGCTTCCTTCAGGCGCTGCAGCGCAAGCTTGTCACCGCGCAGGTCAATGCCGTTTTCCTTCTTGAACTCATCGGCCAGGTAGTCGATCACGCGCTGGTCGAAATCCTCGCCGCCCAGGAAGGTGTCGCCATTGGTGGACTTCACCTCGAAGACGCCGTCGCCGATCTCGAGGATGGAGACGTCGAAGGTGCCGCCACCCAAATCATAGACCGCGATGGTGCCGGTGGTCTTCTTGTCCATGCCATAGGCGAGTGCCGCGGCCGTTGGCTCATTGATGATGCGCAGGACCTCCAGGCCCGCGATGGCGCCGGCTTCCTTGGTCGCCTGCCGCTGCGCGTCATTGAAATAGGCCGGCACGGTGATGACGGCCTGCGTCACCTTCTCGCCGAGATAGGCCTCGGCCGTGTCCTTCATCTTGGTGAGGACATTGGCGCTGATCTGCTGCGGCGCGTATTTTTTGCCGTCCACCTCGACCCAGGCGTCGCCATTATCGGCCTTGACGATGTTGAAGGGGGCCAGGCCCTTTTCCTTCTGCACCATCGCATCATCGAATTTGCGGCCGATCAGGCGCTTGACGGCATAGAGCGTGTTGTTGGGGTTGGTCACGGCCTGGCGCTTGGCGCTCTGGCCCACCAGGCGCTCACCATTCTTGGCGAAGGCGACCATGGAGGGGGTGGTGCGCGCGCCCTCCGCGTTTTCCAGCACCTTCACCTCGCCGCCTTCCATGATGGCGACGCAGGAATTGGTGGTGCCGAGATCGATTCCGATGACTTTGCTCATGCGAGCCTGCTCCTATTCGGCGGCTGTCGTCCGGCCCCTGTCAGGCACCGGGCAAAGCCCCTGTTGGCTCCGCGCTATGGCGCGGCGATCCGCGCACCATGCGCGGCCTCTCATGCCCATGTATTGAGCAGCAGGCGTGCGGACAAGAGGCTGGCTCCAAGTCTTTGTCGGGTTTCTGTCGTGGCGCAAAGCCTTGTTGTTCCGGGCTGGACGCCGGATTTTCGTTTACAGCGGCGGCTTATCCGAATAGGCTCCCGCCATGGATGAAATTGACCGGAAAATCGTCATCGCTGTACAGCAGGATGGCGCCGCTGGCCTGTCTGATCTTGCAAAGGTCTCGGGACTTTCCGTCTCCGCCACGGCCGAACGACTGAAGCGGCTGGAGGAGCGCGGCGTGGTGCGGGGCTGGCATGCCGAGCTGGACCCGGCCGAAGTGGGCT
>CANHTE010000290.1 GCA_947462945.1 Acetobacteraceae bacterium | reverse complement strand
GGGTTTGACCGGGTAGACCGGCGCAGTGTGGACCTGATGCGCAGCTTCGGCGCGGGGCGCTTTGGCATCTTCTGGCGGCTACGCCTGCCGGCCGCCCTGCCATTGATCGCAGCGGCGCTGCGGGTCGCCACCGTCCGCAGCATCATCGTGGCCATCGTGACGGAAATGCTGGGGGCCTATGGGGGCCTGGGCTGGATTATCTACCAATCGGTCACGCTGATTGATTTCGTGCAGGTCTGGGCGGCCATCCTCGTTGCCTCCACCCTCAGCCTCGCCTTTTTCGGTGCGGCCGGCGCGCTGGAGCGGCGCTTCATTTTCTGGCGATGAGCGCACCCATGCGGCAGATGCATCTTGGACTGTTTCTGCTCGGCACCGGCAGCCATGTGGCCGGCTGGCGCATGCCAGGCGCAGTGACGAGCTTCCAGGACATCCAGGCGATCCAGCAGATGGCGGCCACGGCCGAGCGCGGCTGCTTCGACCTGATCTTCATGGGCGATAATCTCTATGCCGACCCGGGCGCACATCCATCCTACACGCTGCGCCTGGAGCCACTGACCATGCTGGCGGCTCTGGCGATGACGACGAAGCATATCGGCCTGGGCGCCACCGTCGCCACCACCTACAGCGACCCCTGGAGCGTGGCGCGCGCCTTTGCTTCCCTGGATCACATCAGCGGCGGGCGGGCGGCCTGGAACGCGGTGACGGGATCGAGCGCGCAGGCGGGTCCGAATTTTGGCCGCATCCATCCGAACCACGCCGAGCGCTACGCCATCGCGTCCGAATTCGTGGATGTCGTGCGCGCCCTCTGGGATTGCTGGGAGGAGGATGCGCTGGTCGCGGATCGGGAAAGCGGCCTCTATGTAGATCCCGCGAAGCTGCACCCGCTGAACCACGAAGGGCCGCATTTCTCGGTGAAGGGCCCACTCAATATCGGCCGCGCGCCCCAGGGGCGGCCTGTGTTGTTGCAGGCCGGCGGGTCCGATGCGGGTCTGGACCTCGCCGCGCGCACGGCTGACGTGGTTTTTGCCGTGGTGCAGGATTTCGACGAGGCACGCACGCAGTACAACGCGCTGAAGTCGCGCCTGCCGATTCATGGCCGTCGCGCTGAGGATGTTGCTATTCTGCCTGGCGTCATGCCCGTGGTGGGCCGCACCGAGCGCGAGGCGTTGGACAAGTTGGCGCAGTTGCAAGGCTTCATCAACCCGGGCAATGCACGGCAACTGCTGCAAGACCGGCTGGGCCTCGACCTCACCGGGCAGGACATGGACGCGCCACTTGGCACGCTTCCACTCCATGATGGTGGTCATGGCTTTGCGGGCACGCTGCTGAACAAGGCCCGGCGCGACAACCTCACCCTGCGGGACGTCTATAATCTGCTGGGCGCAGCGCGGGGCCATTGGGTGCTCTGCGGCGCCGCGGAGCAGGTGGCGGACACGCTGCAACATTGGTTCGAGGGCGGCGCGGCGGACGGTTTCAACGTCATGCCCTCACATTTCCCGAGCGGCATGGATGATTTTGTTGAGTTGGTGGTGCCCATCCTTCAAGCGCGCGGCTTGTTCCGCTCACGCTATGAGGGGCGCACCCTGCGTAACCTGCTGGGCCTGGCGCGCCCCGAGCGTGCGACCTGAAGCACGCTGAGAGGGCATTGGCCGTAGCGACGTCGCAGCGCCTCTATTGTTCCAGCATGACCGCTTCGGGAAGCGTTGACCACTCCTCATCCTCCGGTCGTTGGCCCGTCGTCCACATGAGCACGGCAAATCGCCCCGCTCGGTCGAGCACCCGCAGCGGGTGGTGCCAGGTCCCGATATGGTAGTTGACCGCTTGGTCGCCGGTCGCAACGAAGGCGCGCAGCGCCTTGGCATCGGGCCTGCCGCCGAGATCGGGCGCCACCAGCAGCACCCAACGCGCGACATCCATCGGCGCGAAGCACTGCGAACTCCGATTATGCCGCTCCATCTCCGTGGCGATGATCGGCAGCGAATGCGGCTCGGCGTGATTGAAGGAGAGCCGGGCGGTGCCGGCATGCTCGATACCGCCGATGCTCTCGATCAAGGACACCCGCGCCCCCAGCGCCGGCGGCTCGACCACGTCGCCGAAGGGGGCGAAGGCCTCGGGCGTCAGCGGCTCCAGCCGGATGGTCCGCATCAGCTGCTGACCCGTGCGATCTGCTCCATCCCCGGCTGGTAGGGGAAGGTCTTGTGCCAATGCTGTGCAATCTCCAGACGGCGCGGGACCCAGACCCGTTCATGGCCCTGGATATAGTCCAGGAAGCGGGCGAGGCCCACGGCGCGCGCGGGATGTCCGATGGTGCGCAGGTGCAGCCCGCACGACATCATCTTCGGCGCCGTCGCCCCCTCGGCATAGAGCATGTCGAACTGGTCGCGCAGGAAGGTGAAATAGTCGTCGGATGTTGCGAAGACGCCGCGGCCGAACTTGCTGTCATTGGTCACCAAGGAATACGGCACCACCAGCCGTGGTACGCCATCCTGCAGCACCCAGTAGGGCAGCTCGTCATTATAGGCGTCACTATCGTAGAGGAAGCCGCCTTCCTCCGTGACCAGGGCGCGGGTGTTCACGGAGGGTCCATAGCGGCAGTACCACCCCAGCGGTCGGGAGCCGATGGTCCTCGTCAGGCTTTCGATCGCGAGGGCGATATGCTCGCGCTCCTGTTCCTTGGTCAGTTTATAGTGCTCGATCCAACGCCAGCCATGGCAGCAAATGTCGTGGCCCGCTTCGCGGATCGCCGCCGCGGCCGGCGGGTGACGCTCTAGGGCCAGGGCGCAGGCGAAGATGGTCATCGGCAGTCAAGGAACATGTTCAATGGGCAGGAATAGAGCGGCCTGGCCGCACATTGCTGCTCGACAATGCGCTGTTGTTGGCGGCCGGGCTCGCTGACGCCTTTGTCGAGGTTTCGGCAAATCGCACATCGGCGCTCGGTCTGGAAAACGGTGCCAGCTTCCTGCTGGAAGCCGAAAAGAGCGCAATCGATCAGGCCCGGCAGAACAACGTGGCGGGATACAACGACTATCGGATCGCGATGGGGCTGGAGCCGGCGCGGAATTTTGCCACCATCGTGGGCGGGAGCGACGATCCGGCGAAGCAGGGTCGGCTGACCGCACTCGCTGCGCGATTGCAGGCGCTTTACGGTGACGTGGACAACGTGGAATTCTATGTCGGGCTGTTTGCGGAGCGTATTGAGAAGAACGGGCCGCTGCCAGAGCTCGTATCGACAATGGTGGCGATGGATGCCTTCTCACAGGCGCTGACCAACCCGCTGCTCAGCGAGCATGTCTGGGGCAACCCCAACAACAGGCGCTTGGCGTTTACCGATGAAGGGTTGGAGGTGATCGAGGCGACTGCCTCTTTGCGCGATGTGCTCGCTCGGAATTGCACAAATCTGGGTGAAGGGTTCGTGGGAATGACGAGGAAGGAATGGGAGCGGGCATGAGGCGACGCCGGAGCTGACTTGCTTCCCTTGAATGGCGCCATTTTCCGGTAGGGTCCGATCCAGCGAGGGACGGACGAAAGACGCGCAGCAGGTTCAGCGATGAGCAGATCATCGGGATTTTGAAGGAGCAGGGTTGATCGCTGCCTGCGATCAATGGCGCGGCGACGGCGGATGTGTGCCGCCGGCACGGCATCAGCGGCGAGACCTTCTACAAGTGGACAGCGAAATTCGGTGGTCTTGAGGTGACCGAGGCCAAACGGCTTCGGTCTCTGGAAGAAGAGGACGCCAAGCTGAAGACGCTGCTGCGGCTCTACCGCGAGGAAGGGCTCAAGGTGC
>CANHTE010000289.1 GCA_947462945.1 Acetobacteraceae bacterium | reverse complement strand
GTCACGCATCTGCAGGATGTCGGCGATGCCGTGCTGGGGCAGCTTTATGCCGGCTGCCTCTTCACCATCTTCAACAGCTTCTACGAAGGCTGGGGCCTGCCGGTGACCGAGGCGCTGGCCCACGGGAAAATCGCCCTGGCGCCCGATCACACCAGTCTGCGTGAGGCGGGCGGCGCGGCAGCCCTGTATTTCACCCCCCAAAGCGAGCCGGAGCTGGTGGAACTCGCCTGGAGCCTGATCCGGGACCCGGCCCACCGGCAGCGGCTGGAAGCCAAGATTCCGGAACGCCTAAAATTGCGCAGCTGGCGGCAGGTGGCGGAGGGGCTGATCGCCACATTGGCCACGGATGCGCCGCCACAGCCCGAGCCGGCCGCGCGCGTGTTTTTCCCGCTGGGCGAGCGCATCGGTTTCGAGGCGCCGCAAATCCCCGATTTGCCAGCCCTGGTGGCGCCCTTCAGCCTGCTTCATCAGTTGCTTTGCGAGGGCGAGGGCTGGGGCGCGCAGGAACGCTGGGGCATCAGCGCTTCCTGGGGGCCGACACGGCTACGTCTTCCCATGCCCCATCCGCCGGCCGAAGGGCTGACCCTCACGCTCGAGGTCGCGGCACCGGCCGATGCGCCCGGCCATGTGCGCCTGCGCACCCAACCGCCCGGCCAGGGCGCCAGCCCTTGGTTTGCCGAGGAATTGCCCGCCGGCAGCATGCGGCCCCTGCGGCTGGACATCCCCCCCTGCGAGGCGGGCGACATCATCATCGAATTCGATACCGGCCCGCCGCCGGCCCAAACCGGCAGGCCGGCCCGGCTGTTCTTCACCGGGCTGATGCTGTGTGGCGCGGCCGACCGCGAAGCCCAGCTGCGTTATCTCTCGGCACGCTCGGGCGTCACCACGCTGCGGGCCGGCTGAGAGAGCGGCCCGCCTGAGAAAGCGACTCGTCGCCTTGACGAAAATTCAGCGTCTTTGCGTCTGAAATTCGCGCTCTACCGGCAGTTCATGATCCGCAGGTCATAGACCGGATGCTCGAACATATGCACCGCCGGCGCGTCGGCAAAGAGCCAGCCCCTGAACACCGGGGCACTGCCGGCCGGGTTGCGGTCATCGCTCACCTCCAGCCAGGCCGCGGCGTCCGGCACTTCATCGGGCGGGCGGGCGTGGCAGGCGCGCAGGGTGATGGTGAGTGTGCCGAAGCGCGCAACCTCACCCACCGTGGCGCGCAGCGTGGCCACACGGGCATTCACCTTGTCCAGCGCCTGAATTTCACCCACCCGGCGGGGCACCCATTCCTGCGCCCCTGCCAAGCCGGGCAGGCAGAGCAGGGCGAGCAGCGTCACGGCGCGGATCATCGGCGCTTCGGGCTCGGCAGGGCGGCGATCATCTCGCTCAGGATACGCCGCATCGCCGCCTCATCCACGCCCATCAGCACGGCATCCTCGAAGGCGTCGCGCAGAACCTGCCCGGCCTCGGCGTGGTTTTCGGCCAGCAGCTTCAGCTTTTCCCGGCAGGAGATGGGCTGGCCGTCATTGCCCGGCCAAAGGGCGGGCAGGGCGGTCATCGCGGTGCCGCGGGCGGCGTGGCTGCAGGCGGGGCGGCTGCGGGGTCAGCGGCGGGGGCGGCGCCCGTGTTCATTTGCGTCACCGAGAAGATGAAGCGGCCCAGCAAGCTTTCCAGGCTGACCGAGCCTTGCGTCTCGGTGATGCGTCCGCCATCGCGCAGCAGGCGTTCGGCGCCGCCGGGGACGATGGAGATATACTTGCCGCCCAGCAGCCCTTCGGAACTCACCTCGGCGGAGGAATCGGTGGGGAGGCCGAGATCGGCGCGGACACGCAGCGTCACCACGGCCTGAAAGCTGCGTGGATCAATCCGCAAGTCACTGACGGAGCCGATCTTCACGCCGCCAATCTTCACATCGGCACCCGTATTCAGCCCGTCCACCCGATCAAACTCGGCGGTGAGCGCGATGCCGGAGCTTTGCGGCGCGCGCCCCCCATGCAGGACGGCATAGACCAGGAATCCCGCCGCCAGGCAAAGGATCATGGCGCCGGTCAAAACCTCGGCGAGGCTGCGGCCCTTCATGGGACGCTATGCGGGGGGAGTTGGGTCATCAGCGCAGAAATGGCCTGTCAGCCGCCCGGCGTCCAGGCTTCATAATCGCCACCGGTCAGGCGACGCTTGCCTCCCGCATAATCATGGCCCTTCGGGCGCCAGGCCTGGGCCGTGCCGGTGAGGTTGGGCTGATGCGGCTTCTGCCAGGCCTGTTTCGGCGCGGAGAGTGGCGCATCGACCGAGTGATGCAGCCAGGCATGCCATTCCGGCGGCACGATCGAGGAGTCCAGCCCATGGGCCAGCGCCACTGTGCGCCGCGTCCGGCCATAGACCGGATCAGGGTGCTTCGACTCGTAATAGGTGTTGCCCACCTCGTCGCGGCCAATCTTGCGGCTGGTGATGCGGGTGAGGAAAAGCTGGATCGTGGACATGCCACAGTCTCCCACAAAACAGCCGCGCATCCAAGCGCCGGGGGTTTGGAGTTGTCCACAAGATGTTGTGGGCCGTTCCCGTTCTGAACACATCATGCGGCTTCCCGCTGAAGCCCCAGGGGGCTAGGCTGCCACACATGGCACGCATCACCGGAAGCTTGTGGGAAGGGGTGGCGCTGCGGCGCACCCGAATTGGCGCGGACCCCGACGCGCCGCCTCGCGCCATTGCCATCCCTGATGGCTGGGAGGAGGAAGCCGGCGCCGCGCTGGCCGCCCTCACCCCGGGCCATGCTCCCATCACCCTGCCCCGCGCCGCCGAAGCCTGGATCGCCCGTAGCTTGAGCCGTGGCGCCAAGACCGGCGGAATTAGCCCCCGCGAAGCCCCGCAAATGGCCGAAGGCTGGCGCGCCTTGCTGCTGACCCGGCGCGGCACCCCCGGCGCCGAAACCTGGCGCGGCGATGCCAAGGCCGAACCGCGCTTCGTGCTCAACCTTCCCGCCTTCCTGGAACCCGAAGGCGGGTTTGATCTGGAGGGCTATGCCGAGGCCTGCGCGCTGGCGGTGGTGTTCCTGGACGCCGCGACCGGCGGCAAGGCCACCAAGCTGCGCCTTGGCTTCGCCGATCTCGCGGGACTGCTGGCAGCGTTGGGCCTGGCCTATGACAGCGCGGAGGCGCGGGACGTCGCCGCCGGCCTTGCCGCCCTGACCCGTGGCGCCGCCGAAGCGCAAAGCGGCCGCATGGCCCAGCGCCTGGGTGCGCGCGAACCCATCGCGCTGATCTGGCCCGAGCCGCCCGCCAGCACCCCCTTGCCCGGCCTGGCGGCCGCCGCGCGCGCCGCGCTGGATGCGGCCATGGCCTCATCCGGGTTGCGGCACCAGGCGCTGGTGGCCCTGGCCCCGGCTGACGCGGCAGAGGCCCTGCTGGGGGCCGAAAGCGCCGGCATCGCCCCCGCACCCGGCGCCACCCGTGCCGTGGAAACCCGCAACGGCATCGTGGACGTGCCGACCCGCGCCGCCATCCGCGCGCCGCAGGGCCGTGTCGCCGCGCTGCTCGGCCCCGTCAGCCAATCGGCGCGGCAGGCCATGCAGGCGGCGGTCTCGCCCTTCCTGCATGCGGCGCCGCCCGCGCCCGTGGCCGTGCCCGCCGCACCCCGCCCGGCCCCGGCCCCGCGCCCCATGCTGCGCCGCCAAGCCGGCCAGACGCTGCATGTGACCGTCGGCGGGCATCGCGTCGCGCTGCGCACCGCCGAGGAGGAGGGCAGCCTGCGGGAAATCGCCTTCAGCCTCGCCAAGGAGGGCGCGGCCTATCGCAGCCTGATGG
>CANHTE010000288.1 GCA_947462945.1 Acetobacteraceae bacterium | reverse complement strand
ACGGAAGGGGAGCTGGTCTCCTGGATCCAGGAATGCCGTGGCCGCGCCGCGGGCATCGTGATCAACCCGGCCGGCTACACCACCACCTCGGTCGCCATCCTGGACGCGCTGCTTGCCGTGGGCTTGCCGGTGATCGAGGTCCATATCACCAATATTCACCGGCGCGAGGAGTTCAGGCATCACAGCCTGGTCTCCAAGGCCGCGACCGGCGTCATCGCTGGCCTGGGTGTCGCGGGCTATGCGCTCGCGCTGCAGGCCATGGCTGGTCTCGTCGGCGAAAATGAGGATGACGAGCCATGACCAGCGGCATTCAGTTCGATGCGGATGCCATCCGCAAGCTCGCGGATATTCTGCGCGAAACCGACCTGACCGAGATCGAGCTCTCGGAGAAGGATTCCCGCATCCGCGTCGCGCGGATCATTCCCGTGGCGCCGGCCGCACCGCCGCAATATTACGCCCAGCCGCCCATGCCCATGGCGCAAATGCCGATGGCGCCCTTGGCCGCGACACCTGTCGCGGACGCGGAGGCTGACCCGGCGGCGCTGGACCTCAAGCATCCGGGCCTGGTGACCTCACCCATGGTCGGCGTTGCTTATCTGTCGCCTGAGCCGGGCGCGGCCCCCTTCATTACGCTGGGTGCCAAGGTCAGCCAGGGGCAGACCGTGCTCCTGATCGAGGCGATGAAGACCTTCAACCAGATCAAGGCCACCCGCTCCGGCACGGTGACGCGCATCCTGGTGGAGGCCGGCACGCCCGTGGAGTATGGCGAGCCGCTGGTGCTGGTGGAATAACGCGGGCATGTCGAGCAACGCCTCCGCATCAGAGGCCGGGCCAGTGTGCGCCCGCCGTTCAGGGGCCTGAAAATGCTCAAGAAGATCCTGATCGCCAATCGCGGCGAAATCGCGCTGCGCGTGCACCGCGCCTGCCAGGAGATGGGCATTCGCACCGTCGCCGTGCACAGCACAGCCGATGCCTCGGCCATGCATGTGCGCCTGGCGGATGAAAGCGTCTGCATTGGCCCGCCGGCCGCGCGCGACTCCTACCTGAACGTGGCCGCCATTCTTTCGGCCGCGGCCATTACCGGCGCCGATGCCATCCATCCTGGCTACGGCTTCCTCTCGGAAAACGCCCGCTTCGCGGAGATGGTGGAGGCGCATGGCCTCACCTTCATCGGTCCCACCGCCGATCACATCCACATGATGGGCGACAAGATCGCCGCCAAGGATGCGATGCGGAAGCTGAATGTGCCGCTTGTCCCGGGCTCCCCCGGCGCGCTGGAAAGCTTCGAGGAAGCGCGCGCGATCGCCGAGACGATCAAGTATCCCGTGCTGATCAAGGCCGCCGCCGGCGGTGGCGGGCGCGGCATGAAGGTCGCGCGCTCGGCGGATGAGCTGGAGGAAGCCTGGCAGGTGGCCCGCACCGAGGCCAAGGCCGCCTTCGGCAATGACGCCGTGTATATGGAAAAATACCTGGACCGGCCGCGCCATATCGAGTTGCAGGTCCTGGCCGATACCCACGGCAATGTGGTGCATTTCGGTGAGCGCGACTGCTCGCTGCAACGCCGCCACCAGAAGCTGGTCGAAGAAGCAGGCTCCCCCGCCCTGAACGCGGCGCAGCGTGATGCGCTGGGCGCGCAGGTGACGGCAGGGCTGCGGCAGATTGGCTATCGCAATGCGGGCACGCTGGAATTCCTGTATCAGGATGGACAATTCGCCTTCATCGAGATGAACACCCGCCTGCAGGTGGAGCATCCGGTGACGGAAATGCTCTGCGGCGTGGATCTGGTGCGTGAGCAAATCCGCATCGCCGCCGGCGAAAAGCTTGGTTATGGGCAGGCGGATGTGACCTTCAACGGCCACGCCATCGAATGCCGCATCACCGCCGAGGACCCAGAGAGCTTCGCGCCCTCGCCGGGCAGGGTGAACACGTACCATGCGCCGGGGGGCCTGGGTGTGCGCGTGGATAGCGCGCTGTATTCGGGCTACGCCGTGCCGCCGCATTATGACAGCTTGGTCGCCAAGCTGATCGTGCACGCGCCCAGCCGCCCACAAGCCATCGCCCGCATGCAGCGCGCGCTGGACGAGATGGTGGTGGATGGGATCAAGACCACACTGCCCCTTCACCGGCGCATCATGGCCGATGCCGAGTTCCAATCGGGCGACTATACGATTCACTGGCTGGAACGCTTCGTCGCGCGTGAGGCCTGAGCGTTTTACTCGCGGCGTGGGCTGCCGATTTCGGCCCATCCCGCTTTTGCCGATTCCATCCCGGCCCTGGCGGGTCTAGGCTGCCGCCGTGCACAAGCCGGCCCTCGCCGATACGCTCCGCCTTTCTCCGCGTCTCGCTGCGGGGCTGGGCTGATGTCGCGCCGGCAAATGGAGATCACGCCGGAGCTGATGCTCCGCGCCTATCGCATCGGCCTGTTTCCGATGGCGGAAAGCCGGGATGCGCGCACCCTTTACTGGCTGGATCCTGAGCAGCGCGGGGTGATTCCGCTGGAAGGCTTCCATATGCCCCGCCGTCTGGCACGGCGGGTGCGCCAGGCGCCCTATCGCATCACCGCCAACCACGCCTTTGCCGAGGTGCTGACGCTATGCGCCGCCCCGCGTGCCAGCTCCAGCGAGAGCTGGATCAATGGGGAAATCCGCGCCCTGTTCCTGGCGCTGCATGCCCAGGGCCATGCCCATTCCATCGAGGCCTGGGTGGATGATCAGCTGGTGGGGGGGCTGTACGGCGTCTCCCTGGGCGCCGCCTTCTTCGGCGAGAGCATGTTCAGCCGGGCGGATGACGCCTCGAAAATCGCGCTGGTGCATCTGGTGGCGCGGCTGCGGCTGGGCGGCTTCACCCTGCTGGATGCACAGTTCCAGACACCGCATCTGGCGCAATTCGGCACGGAGGAATTGCCGCGTACGCTTTACAAACAAAGGCTGAGCGTGGCGGTCGAAGCCTCGGCACAATTCCCCGATGCACCGGAGGAGGCGGCGCTGCTGGCCGAAATCGCTGCTTTGCGGATTGGGGGGTGATTGCTTGGCTTTTGGCTGGCTTGGGGTGCTCTTCGCTGTTGGATCGAGGGGCCGGCCCCTCGAGCACCCCGGCAGGAAACTGGTTTCCTGCACCTTCATTCGTTGATTTTGCGTGGTGGGTGCGAGCGCCGCGTATAGCGATGCCGATATGCGCCCGTCGCCCCTTCGCAGCCTGCTACAGGTATTTGCCCCGCTCCAGGATTTCCAGGGTGTATTCCCGGTAGCTCATCCCGAGTTCCTCGGCGCGGGCCAGGCGGCGCAAGGCCACTTCCCGGGGCGGGGTCTTCCAGGCCTTTTTGTGGGCGCGCCGCCAGACATAGCTGCGCCAGGCGGTTCCTTCATCCTCAAGCGGCGGCCCGCCATTATGCCCGATCCTCGTCACCTGCCATGATTTCCATTAAAGTGGTCGCATGTCCACCATCATGGCGAAACTGGATCATCAATTGGCCGGGCGCATCCGGCGCGAGCGCGAGGCGCGCGGCTGGTCCATCGCGGCCCTGGCGGCTGAATCCGGGGTCTCCCGCGCCATGATCAGCAAGGTGGAGCGTGCCGAGGCCAGCCCGACGGCGGCCCTGCTGGGGCGCCTTTCCGGCGCGCTTGGCCTCACCGTCTCAGCGCTGCTGGCCCAAGCGGAGGCGGATGCGGAGGCAGATACGGGCAACCCACGCATCCGCCGCGCCGCCGCGCAGGAGGCCTGGATGGACCCGGAAACGGGTTACCGCCGCCGCGCCCTATCGCCGGCCGGGGCAGAGCCTGAATTGGTGTTCGTGGAATT
>CANHTE010000287.1 GCA_947462945.1 Acetobacteraceae bacterium | reverse complement strand
TAAAGATGCTCGAAGAAACAATGGGCTAGAGCTTGTGAAGTGAGCCCTTGCGAACGGAACATGCTCTAGCGACTTGCCAGCAACCCCGTGGGCTGAATGCCAAGACTGGGCGTGGCGCAAACATCCAGTGACGGGATTTCCGCGGCACGGCCATTGGCAAAGACGATCCGCACCGCGTTGCGACCCGGCGTTCCGCGCACCACCTGCTCGGCCCCCGGGGGCAAGGTGCCGGGGGCCAGCAGGTCCGGCCCCCAATCGCCCGGTCCACGGGCGCTGACAAAGGCCTGCTCGACCATCACCGGCCCCTGGTTGCGCAAGCGCAGCTCGCCCGAGCAGCCCAGCGCGGCCACCGTATCGCCGCCACCACTTCCGCAGGCGGCCAGCAGCGGCAAAAGGAGAAGCGCGCCGCGCATCACCAGCTCGGGTCAATCGGCGCGGGCGGTGCGCCGGCCGCGGCAATCGCCTCGCCCGCCGAAAGCAGCAGATCCTCGCGGTAGCGCCCGGCCACCAACTGCACGCCCAAGGGCGCCGTGCCGGACAGGCCCGTCGCCACCGAAAGCCCGGGCAGGCTGAGCAGCGGCAGGCCCACCTGGGGAAGCTGCGCCTCGATGATGGCGGAGAACGCCTCGGCCCCGCCCTGGTCCGCCTGGTCGGCGAAGGGCAACTCACCCGAGACGGGCATGAGCACCACCGGGTAGCGCTCGAAAAACAGGTTCCAGGCGCGCAGATAGCCCAGCCTGTTGGTCAGTGCATCCTGATACTCGGCCAGGTTGGGCGGCGGCGTCAGGGCCTGCATGTGACGATAGACATTGAGGGAACAGGGCTCGTTCTCGCGCTCGGCCGCCGCCATGCCACCGCGTGGCAAGGTGGAGAGCCAAAGCTGCGCCTGGAGCCTTGCGGGTTCCCGCAAAGGCGGCAGGCCTTCCACCTCCTCCACCTCCCAGCCGGCGCGGCGCAGGCGCTCCCCCGCATCCCGCACGGCCTCGGCGATGACGGGCGCCACCTTCATGCCATCGGGCGCCACGCACAGCGCGGCGCGGCGGGGGGCGGGCGGGCCTTCCAGCGGCGCCGGCACCCACCAGGGGTCACGCGGATCAGGCGCGCTCATTGCCGCCAGGCCCAAGCGCAGGTCACGGATGCTGCGGGCCAGAGGGCCGCTCACCGCCATCAATTGCGGCCCGATATCGCGTTCCGGCAGGCCCGGATTCCAGGCGGGAATGCGCCCGATGGTCGGCCGCAGCCCATGGATGCCGCAGGCATAGGCCGGATAGCGCACCGAGCCGCCAATATCCGTGCCATGGCCGATGGCGCCAATCCCCGCCGCCGTGGCCGAGGCCGCGCCGCCCGAGGAACCGCCAGGCGTCAGCCCCTTGTCACGCGGGTTGAAGGTGGCTCCGTGGATGTCGTTGGAGGTGAACCAGCGTAGCGAGAAGGCCGGCGTATTGGTCCGCCCGATGATGATGGCCCCCGCCTTCTTGAGGTTCGCCACCACGGGGTTGTCCTCCCGCGCCAGGGCCTCGGCCTGGATTTTCAGGCCATTGGTGGTGACGAAGCCGGCCTGGTCCACATTGACCTTCACCGTCACCGGCACACCGGCCAGCAGCCCGGGGTCCTCGCCACGGGCGATCTGCGCATCCACCGCATCGGCCGCCGCCAGCGCCTGTTCCGGCATGAACTGGATGACGGCATTGAGCTTGGGGTTCACCGCATCCAGCCGCGCCAGAGCGGAGAGCGTGACCTCCCGTGCCGAGACCTGCTTCGCGTGCACCGCCTCAGCGGTTTGGCTTGCGTCCCAGCGCCAGAAATCGGTCATTGCGTGCTCCTTCATTGCCTCGCTGATCCTTCGCCAGCGGGCGCGCCGGGTCAACCGCGGCGGCGTTCGATTCCCGTCGGCAGGGTGGCGAGGCGTGCCATCTCGCCGCGCTGAAACAGGGCAGGATCGGCGAGGAACGCCTCGGCCATGGGCATGGCGTCAGCACCCCAGAACAATTCCTCCCCGATGGCGAGGGTGGGCACGCCGAACACGCCGGCCGCGATGGCGGCATCGGTCGCTGCGCGCAGGCTGTCCTTGGCGGCGAGCAGCGCCTCCTCCGTCACGGGCGGAAGTCGGGCGCGAAGGGCGGCCGCTTCCTCATGCGGGTCACGCCCCTCGGCCCAGATGAAGGCGAAGGCGGCCTGCACGGCGGAGGGATCACCCCGCAACGCCGTCAGCAGGCGCATCGCCTCCAGCGAGCGGAAGGGGTGGCGCGGCGGGTAGCGCAAAGGGATGCCGGCCTCGCCCGCCTGGAATTGCGTCTGCCGGTAGGTCTGCACGCGCTTGGGCGCGATCTCGGCCGGCCCGAGCTGCCCCCAATGGCTCAGCACGGCGCCAAAGACGATCGGCCGGAGTTCCACGCCGCCCTCCATCGCTTCACCAAGGGCCAGGACGCGCGGCAGGGCGAGATGGGCGTAGGGCGAGATGACGTCGAAATACCAAGTGAGCTTCACCCGGGAAGCTCGAGCACGTTCTTGGCGATGATGTTGCGCTGGATCTCGTTGGTGCCGCCATAGATGCTGGTCGGCCGCGCCTGGATGTAGAGTGCGCCGGGGTTAAGATTCCGATTGCCCTCCATGGGTCCGAAGAGGCCGGCATTCTCACCCGCCACCTCCAGCATCGTCTCGGTAATGCGCTGGAAAAGCTCGGACTGGATGACCTTGAGCTGGCTGACATCCGCACCCAGCGGGCGGCCCTGCTTCAGCACCTCGACATAGCGGCCGTAGAGCGCCTTCAAATCCTCCAGGTCGCAGCGGTGGCGGGCGTAGCGCTCGGCAAACAGCGGCTCCTCCGCCACCCCCATCCGCTCGGCCAATTGGCGCAGCCGCGTCAGCGCGTAGGCGCTCTGGCGCGGGCTGCCGAGGTAGATTCGCTCGAAGGACAGCAAGGCCTTGGCCATGTCCCAGCCCTTGTTGAGCTGACCGACCAGATTTTCCTTCGGCACCTTCACATCATCGAAAAACACCTCGCAAAACTCGTCATGCATTTCGAGGTTGATGATAGGGCGCACGGTGATGCCCGGCGTGTTCATATCCACCAGCAGGAAGGAAATGCCCTCCTGCTTCTTCGCCGCCTTGTCCGTGCGCACGAGAAGAAAAATCCAGTTGGCGTCCTGCGCCAGCGTGGTCCAGATCTTCTGGCCGTTCACCACGTAATGGTCGCCCGCATCCACCGCCTCGGTGCGCAGGCTGGCGAGGTCGGAGCCGCTATTGGGCTCGGAATAGCCCTGGCACCAGATGTGCTCGCCACTCAGGATTTTTGGCAAGAACTCCTGCTTCTGCGCCTCGGTGCCGTAGCGGATCACCAGCGGCCCAAGCATGATGATGCCGTGGTCGTTGCAGCGGGCGCAGCCATGCCGCTCCAACTCCTCGGTGAAGATGATCTGCTTGGCCGGCGCCAGGCCCAGGCCGCCAAATTCGCGCGGCCAACCGGGGCACAGCCAGCCCTTCTCGGCCAGCTTGAAATACCAGGCCTTGTTCTCCTCCCAATGGAGGCGCTTTTCCGGATTGCGAATTTCGGCGGGGTAATTCGCCTCGATCCAGGACCGGATATGCGCACGGAACATCTCGTCCGGCAGCGCATTCAAATCCTCAGGCTCACGGCCGGTGATGGCGTTCATGCGAGTCCTCCATGGGGTGGTTGGGGTACGGGGCGGTGGCTCTCGGGGAAGGCTCTGCCTTCCCCGAACCCCATCCGCCAGGGGCCTTGGCCCCTGGACCCAGGCATATGGTTGGTTTGGGAGGGAGGGGCATGGGGTGCCCTTG
>CANHTE010000286.1 GCA_947462945.1 Acetobacteraceae bacterium | reverse complement strand
CGGCCTGATCAGCGGGCGGATGTGCTGTTGGGCAATCCGCCCTGGGTGGCCTTCCGGCACCTTTCCGCCGCCATTCAGAACCGCCTGCGCGAGGCCAGTGAACGCATGAACCTCTGGGTGGGCGGCGTGCTGGCGACGCAGCAGGATTTATGCGCGCTGTTCACCGCACGGGCCGCGCAATTCTACCTCAAGCCGGATGGCGTTCTGGCCTTTGTGCTGCCCTATGCGGTGCTGAACCGCCCCGCCTATGTCGGGCTGCGGCGGGGCGAGTGCCGGGATGTGCAATTGCGTTGGGACGAGGCCTGGAGCCTGGATGAGACGGTGCGGCCGCTATTTCCCGTGCCGGCCTGCGTGATGATCGGGCGGCGCCGGACGGCGGGGCCATTGCCGAAACAGGTGACCCGGTTTTCCGGCAGCCTGCCGCGGCGCGACGCGGATTCGGCCGAGGCGGCGAAAGCCCTGGCCATCGGGCCGGAGGCCTGGCCGCCCATGCCGACGCTCAGCGGGGCAAGTCCTTATCGGGCACGGTTCAAGCAGGGCGCGACCATTGTCCCGCGCCGCTTCTTTTTTGTGGAGCGCGCGCCGGTCGGGCCGCTCGGCGCCTCGCGTGCCGCGCCCATGGTGCAGGGGCGGACGGGCGGTCAGGACAAGATGCCCTGGCGCGAGGTGACGCCGCCGCGCGGGCCGGTGGAGGCGGAGTTTCTTCGGCCCGTGGTGCTGGGGGAGAATCTCGCGCCCTTTCGAATGCTGCCCTTGGCCCTGGGCGTGATCCCGGTGCTGGAGAGTGGCGAGGTGATGGATGCGGCCCGCGCCGGGCGGGAGGGCAAGCGCCGGCTGGCCGATTGGCTGCGCGATGTGGAAGGCAAGTGGAACGCGCATGCCACCCGCGATGCCGCAGGCAAGCCCAAGATGACCCTTGCAGCCAACCTGGATCACATGCGGAAGCTCTCGCAGCAGTTTCCGATTGGGGAGGTGCGCGTGGCCTATGCCAAGGCTGGGACGCTTTTCGCGTCAGCCATCATCCAGGACTCGCGCGCCGCGATTGATCATAAGGCTTATTGGACGAACGCGCGCAGCGTGGACGAGGCCCGCTTTCTTCTGGCATTCCTGAATTGCGATGCATTGCGCAGGCAAATCGCGGATCGGCAATCCAAGGGCCAAGGCGGCGCAAGAGATTTCGATAACCTCATCTGGGAACTGCCCATCCCGGAATTCTCAGCCCGCGATCCGCTGCATCAGAAATTGGCGGCTCTCACCTTGGAATGCGAGGCGGTGGCGGCGGCGGTGCCGCTCATCGAGGGCGCTTATTTCACCACCCAGCGCCGTGCCATCCGCGATGCCCTGGAAGCGGCCGGCCTGATGAAGCGCCTGGACGCCCTGGTGGGAAGCATCCCGGGCCTGTGAATCGGGTTCCGAGGGGCCATGCGGGCGGGGATGCCCGCACGACGAAGGTATTTTATCTTGCTTATCACCGCCTTTTTTCCTACATCATCTCCATGCACATAGCCCTGACAGACGCCGAATACGCCCTCCTCTCCCCCCTCATCCCCGGGGGTGGTCGCCCTTCGCCCGGGCGGCGGCGGGTGCTGGACGGGATTTTTCACGTGGTCATGTCGCGCTGCATCTGGGCCGAGATGCCGGCGCAATATGGCAAGGCGGATACCGCGCATCGGCAATTGCGGCGCTGGATGCGCGCGGGGGTGCTGGACCGTTGGCTGATAGCGGCCAAAGGCGAGGCTTTTGCCGGGCTTCGGCTGCGCTTGTGCCGCGCCTGGCGGCGGGCGGCGCGGATGGCCTCCATGCGCTCGCTCATGCTGGTCAAGGGGCTCGAAATGCCGGCGGCCCTGCCCTGCGCGCTGTGCTACCTGCCCGATCCGGCTTTGTCCGAAACGATGCGAAAGCTGATTGCGCACCATCTCGAAAAGCCGTTTGAGACGCCCACGGGGTTCTTCCATCTGGCCGGCAAGCTGTTGGCCCAGGCGGGCGGCCAGCCCCGGCGCTGGCGGGTGCGATAATGGGCCGCGCTCTCGCCGCTTTGGCGGTTGCGGCGCGCCCTGGGAATAAAAGTGCTGCTCGTGGCGCGGCCGCGGCGCGCGGTATGCGGATTCGGGCAATCCGGTTGCGTCGGAAAAAAACTGATCGCCGGCCCGACCTTGGAAGCCGCCCATGCGTTTGCAGTCTCGATCTCGCAGCGCGAGCGCTATGTGAGGGTTTTCCGTAGCTGGTATTCCGGCGGCGCCCTTGGCAATGCTTGCTGACCCGGAACAAGGATGCCCGCATGGCCAAGGACGGCGACGTCAATCAATCCCTGACGGACCTGCTGGGGGACCGCGATCTGGCGGGCGCGCTGGACAGTGATCATTTCAAGCAATTCCTGGATCACGTCCCCTTCGCCATCGCCGTGGCGGAGCTGCAACCGGAGGAGCGGATCACCTACGTGAACCTGGAGTTTGAGCGCCTTTCGGGACAGCCGGCCGCCGAATTGCGGCACCAGCCCTGGTCCAGCCTGAAGGCCATCGGCAGCAATGAGGGCAATGAGCGCCATTTGAGTGACGCGATCCCGGAGGGCGAGGACCATATCGGCAGCTTCCGCATGGGGCCAAAATCCTCAGCGGGTGAGAGTATCGACGTGGATGCCTGGTCCAACGTCATCCAGGATGAGGGCGGCACGGCGATGTTCCGGCTGGTGGCGCTGGCCCCGGTCCAGCCTGCCCGCCGGAGTGAGGCCCATGCCGCGCTGGAGCAATTGCACGAAAAGGACATGCTGCTGCGTGAATTGCAGCACCGCGTGAAGAACAACCTGCAAATGATCACCTCCCTCATCCGCCTGGCAAGCCGCCAGGCCGCGGTGAATGATGTGGGGGACAGCTTTGACCGCCTGGCCGGCCAGGTCAGTGCCCTGGCGCTGCTCTACGACACGATGGTCGGGCAGGACACGAATGGCAGCATCGATCTGGGCACCTATCTGAGCCAGATCGCCTCGGCCGTCATGAAGGCCCATGCGATGGAGGGCATCCGGCTGAACCTCAAGGTGGATAGCTGGCCCGTCTCCATCAATGTCGCGATGCCGACGGGGCTGGTGGTGAATGAAGTGCTGACCAACGCGCTGAAACACGCCTTCACCGGGCGTGAGGGGGGCACCATCACGCTGGAAAGCCTGGTGGAGGGCCAAGGCTGTACGGTGATCATCGCCGATGACGGCATCGGCCTGCCGCAAGGCGCGGTCTGGCCGACCTCGGGCCGGCTGGGTTGGCTGATCGTGGAATCGCTGCGGCAAAATGCGGGCGCGACGCTGGACGTCACCTCCTCGCCGGAGAAGGGCGTGCGTGTCGCGATCGGCTTCGGTCGGGCGGATGCGGCACCGGAGGGGGTGGCAGCGTAACGCCTGGCCGCGCTGCCCGCGCTTATGCGGGTGAGTGCGCCCGCCCGCCCGCTGACCCTGCCCCGTTCAGAAACACGGCCACGGCCTGGCGGGCCACGGCGGCAATCTCCTCACGCGCGGGGATGGGCCGCACGCCCAGCAACAACCGCATCTGCGTGGCACCGAAGGCCATCCCGTAGAGCATGCGCGCCGTCGCTTCGGGATCACCCGGGTGCAGCCTGCCGCGCGACATTTCCCGCCCGATCAGCCGTTGCAAGGCATTGGCGCCGCGCGTCATCAGCACGCGGTGGAAGGTTTCGGCCAACTCGGGTGTGCGCTGCACCTCAGCGATGACGAGGCGCAGGATGCCTGTCGGGCGCAGGGCCAGGATGTGGCGGCCGGCCGCTTCCAGCATCCCGGTCAGGGCCAGGGCCATGT
>CANHTE010000285.1 GCA_947462945.1 Acetobacteraceae bacterium | reverse complement strand
TCTCGCTTCTCTCGCAGGACATGACGCTGGAGCCGGGCGATCTCATCGCCTGCGGCACGTCTATCGGCGCCCTGCCGATGCGGCCGGGCATGGAGGTCAGCGTCACCATCGCGGGAATCGGCACACTGACCAACGGCTTCGCGCCCGGCTAATGGGCAGGATGGGCGGGCATGGTCGCTTCGCCCTGTGGATCATTGGCCCCATGGCCATTCTTGACTTGGCCGGGGGCATTTTTCCAGCCGCGGGGCGCTTGCCGAAGGTTGCAATCCCTTGACGGCCTGCCCCGGTCGGCCCTAAACGCTCCCCTCCCGGGCGGCGCATGCGTGTCGCCCGTGGTCATTCGTGGGGGTTTCCCCCGCTTGGGACCATAACCTTTCTGTATTACGGGCCGTGCCGCCTTGTGCGGACGCCCGAAGGGCGCGTGTGATGAGCTTCGCAGTGATCCGCACTGGCGGAAAACAATACCGGGTGACGCCGAATGCCGTCGTCATCATTGAGCGCCTGGAGGCTGAGCCCGGCGCCACCATCACCTTCCATGAGGTGCTGGCCGTCAGCAATGATGCCGGGTTGCAGCTGGGCGCGCCGACCGTGCCGGGCGCCTCGGTCACCGCCACCGTGATTGATCAAAATCGGGGTGACAAGGTGCTGATCCTGAAGAAGCGCCGCCGCAAGAACAGCCGCCGCAAGCGCGGCCATCGCCAGGAACAGACGGTCCTGCGCATCGCCACCATCGCCACCATCGCAGCCTGATCAGGAGCAGCACTCATGGCACATAAAAAAGCAGGCGGCTCCTCGCGCAATGGGCGCGACTCACCCGGCCAGCGGCTTGGCGTGAAGAAGTTCGGCGGCGAGCATGTGCTGGCCGGCAACATCCTCATCAAGCAGCGCGGCACCAAGATGAAGCCGGGCCGCAATGTCGGCCTGGGCCGTGACCACACGATCTTCGCGCTGGTCGAAGGCCATGTGAAGTTCGAGCGCAAGGCCGAAGATCGCGTGCACGTCTCCGTCGAGCCGATCAAGCTCGCCGCCGAGTAAGTGACGCCGTATATGGCGTGATCAGCGGGGGCCCTCGTGGCCCCCGTTTTTGTTTCAGACGACCCCGCCCCAACCCCCGCCTGCCCCCGAAGAAAAAGGGGGGGTATAGGGGGGGCCCTGCCCCCCCTTGCCGCCATGCGAGTAGGGTTGGTGTGGCGGCTACTTGTATGGCGGCACAGATGAAGTTTCTCGACGAAGCCAAGGTGTTCATCAAATCGGGCGATGGCGGGGATGGCGTCATTGCCTTCCGGCGTGAGCGCTTCATTGAGTTCGGTGGTCCGGATGGCGGCAATGGCGGCCGCGGCGGCAGCGTCTATGCCGAGGCGGTGGACGGGCTGAACACGCTGATCGATTACCGCTACGCCCAGCACTTCAAGGCCCGCAAGGGCGGCAATGGCGCGGGTAGTGACCGCACCGGGGCCGGCGCCGATGACGTGATCATGAAGGTGCCGGTGGGCACGCAAATCCTCGATGAGGATCGGGAAACCCTGATCGCCGACCTCGATGTGCCGGGCAAGCGCGCCCTGCTGGCCAAGGGCGGCGATGGTGGCTTCGGCAATGCAAACTACAAAAGCAGCACCAACCGCGCCCCCCGCCGGGCCGATCCCGGCTGGCCGGGTGAGGAGCGATGGGTCTGGCTGCGGCTCAAGCTGATTGCGGATTCCGGCCTGGTCGGGCTGCCCAATGCCGGCAAATCCACCTTCCTGGCGGCGGCGAGCGCAGCGCGGCCCAAGATCGCCGACTACCCCTTCACCACGCTGCACCCGCAATTGGGCGTGGTGCGGCTGAACGCGACGGAAGAATTCGTCCTGGCCGATATTCCCGGCCTGATCGAGGGCGCCAGCGAAGGGGCTGGCCTGGGCACACGCTTCCTGGGCCATGTCGAGCGCTGCCGCGTGCTGCTGCACCTGATCGATGGCAGCCAGGCCGACCCCGCCGGCGCCTACCGGCTGATCCGCAACGAATTGGCCGAATATGGCGGCGGCCTGGCGGAAAAGCCGGAAATCGTGGTGCTGAACAAGCTGGATGCGATGACGCCGCAGGCCCGCACCTCACGCCTCAAGGCGCTGGAACGCGCCACAGGCTCCACCGTGATGCTGGCCGCCGGCGCCACGGGCGAAGGCGTGCCGGCCGTGCTGCGGGCCGTGATGGATGTGGTGAAGGCGAAGTAGCGCGCCTTCAGGCCTTGCGAAGTTACGCACGCGGCCGTGCCTTTGAGGGGCTGGCCCCTCGCTCCTGATCAGCGCCGTTCCTGCCAAGGCTCCCGCCGCGCTCCACGCTCAAAGGCGACGATGCTGTCAAAGAGGGAAATCGCCCGCGTGCTGCGGGTCAATTCGGGCAGCTCGGCTTCCGCGCCCGCACGTTCGGCAGGGTGCGTGTGGTAAATTGGCTTGGATGCCACCTAAGCCGGCGGGCCACCTGCCCGCCATCCGGGCCGAGGAAGGATGGCCGGGCGTACGGATAGGCCCGCCGCCGGGGAAGCCCCAGCGTTCCGGTGTGGGAATGACACCAGCCGATGATCCTGGCTTCCCGTCGGAAAGCCACCGATACTGCCGTCTTCAAACCCCGCCGGAGTCCGCATGATGAAGCCTGCCACCCTTGCCTTTGGCTTTCTGTGCGCCTTCCTCGGCGTCCTGTTTTTTCATCAGGCCACCATCACCTTTTATCACGGCATGGGATGGATCCCTGGCCCGGCCTTTCGCCAGGCACCGATTCCACCTCTGGGCGTGCCCCAGCTCTGGAATGCCTGCTTCTGGGGCGGCATGTGGGGCATCCTCTTTGCCATCCTGGAACCCAAGCGCCCCGCCGCCATGCCGTTTTGGCTGTTTGCCGTGGTGTTTTGCCTGTTGCTTCCCCTGGTGGTCGGTGCCTGGATCATCGTGCCGCTGATCAAGGGCACGCCTCTCTTTGCCAATGGCAACACGACCGCGATGCTGCGAAGCCTCGGAATCTATGCGGTCTGGGGCCTGGGCCTGGCACTGTTCTGGCGCGGCTTGCCGGCGCTGTTCCGCAAGGGCTGATGGGGGCGGCAGGCGGCCCACAGGCCAAGCCACCCTATCCCACGGGCGTCAGCACCGCCCGCCCTTCGAAATGCGCTTGCAAATTGGCCACCAGCAGCCTCGCGGTGGCCAGCACCGCCTCGGGCGAGCGGCCGGCGATATGCGGCGTGATGATCAGGTTGGGCAATGCGCGCATGGAAGCAGGCACCTCCGGCTCGCCATCCACCACATCAAGGGCCGCCCCCGCGATGCGGCCCGCCTGGAGTGCGGCGACCAGCGCGGCCTGATCCACCACGCTGCCACGCCCGATATTCACCAGGTACCCCGCAGGCCCAAGTGCCTCCAACGCGGAAGCGTCCACCAGATGCCGCGTGCCATCCCCCCCGGGGGCAGCGATCAGCAGCACATCCGCCCAGGCTGCCAAATCGGGAACCGAGGCCATCCAGCGATAGGCGCAGCCGGGGCGCGGGCGGCGGTTGTGATAGGCCATCTCCATCGCGAAGCCGCCCACCGCGCGCTGCGCGATCATCAGCCCGATCTCGCCCAGACCCAGGATGCCCAGGCGCTTGCCGCTGACCATGGGCCGTGGCCAGCGCATGCCCATCCATTCACCCCGCTTCACCGCCGCGTCGGCGCGCGGAACATCCCGCAGCACGGCGAGCATGAGCGCCATGGCGTGATCCGCGACCGAGGGCGCGTTGGTGCCCGGGCCGTAGGTCACCACGATGCCCCGCGCGCGCGCGGCAGCGACGTCTATATTCTCATATC
>CANHTE010000284.1 GCA_947462945.1 Acetobacteraceae bacterium | reverse complement strand
TCCTTCAGGAATGGCCCATAGGCCCGCGCCGCCCCCGCTGATGCAAGAAACAAAGTCGTTCGAATGTAACCGTCAGGCCGCGGGTGGCTTGCGCGTCCAGATGCGGATGATCTGCCAGAGGAAGAGCGCACCCACCAGCAGGATCAGCACCTTGCCCACCGGGTCCACATAGGCCTCGATATGCTGGTAGCCCTCCTCCAGGATGTATCCCAGCAGGGCCAGCGCGCCGACCCAGATGGTGCTGCCCAGGGCCGTCCAGGCGTAGAAGACCAGGCGCGGCATTTCGATCAGCCCGGCGGGAATGGAAATCACGGTGCGGATGCCCGGCATCATGCGCCCCAGGAACACCGCCAGCGGCCCCCAGCGGCGCAACGTCACCTCGGCCTTGTCGAGATCCTCGCGCAGCACGCCGATCCAGCGGCCATATTTCTCGCAAAGGCGCCGTGTGCGGTCGGCACCGAAGGCGCGGGCCAATTCGAACCAGACCACATTGCCGACCAGCGTGCCGGCCACACCCGCCACGATCACGAGCAACAGCGACATCTCGCCCCGCGCGGCGGCGAAACCGGCGAAGGGCATGATGAGTTCCGATGGAATGGGTGGGAACAAATTCTCCAGGAACATCAGCGCAAAGACGCCAAGATAGCCGGCAGCCGCCACCCAGGAGGTAACGAGATCAATCATGGGGTCGTGACCTTGAACAGGCTGAGCGTGATGTTCCGCCCGCGGGTATAGTTGAAGCCCGAGACCTGGCCGATCTCGCGCGGGATGATGCCCTGCGCCGCCGCCTCGCGGGTGAAATCCACGAGCGCACGATCACCCACGGCGACCACGCGGCCCGGCCGCTCGGCCAGGAAGCGCGCCGCATCCTCGCCACGCCGCAGCAGGCGCAGTGCGCCGCCGATATGGAACAGGGTCGAAGGCTCGGCATGGCTGGTGATGCCGAATTGGGCGGGATCGAGGCCCGGGGCCTCTCGCGCCAGAACCGCTTCCAGGCGGGGGGCGATCCAGAGCGCCTCGATGCGCGGGAAGGTGAATTGCATGATGCTGGCGTAAAGCGGAATCACCGCCACAACGCCCAGCACGGCGGCCCGCGCCCAATGCGCGCGGTCCATCTCGCGCCAGACCAGCCAGACCAGCAAAGCGGCGCAGGGCAAGGCGAGCAGCGCGCCCAGGGGTTCATGGCCGGTGACGAACCAGGGCACGGCCAGCGCCACGATGCCGATGCCGAAGGCGACGCCGGCGACGGCCCCCTTCATGCCGCGCTTCAGCCAGCGCGGCGGCTCGCGCCGCAGCGGGTCCATCGCCCAGAGCGCGCCCAGCAGCATCAGCGCGGGATAGGTCGGCATGGTGTAGTGCGGCAGCTTGGTGGCCACCGCCTCGAACACCAGCCAGGTCGGGATGATCCAGGCCAGCAGGAAGCGCGTGACGGGCTGCCGGCGCTGCGCCCAGGCGGCGGAAGCGCCCAGCACCACGAGGAAACCGGCCGGGAAGGCCGCGATCAGGAAGCTCAGCAGATAAAAGCCCGGCGGGCCCCAATGCTTCTCATCGCCCGAGCCCACCTTGCCCAGCATGTCATCGCCGATGGCCTGGGCGAAGAAGCGGCCCTCGGTGGCGATGCCGATGGCCAGCATCCAGGGCAGCACCATCAACGCCATGAGGGGCAGGCCCCAATGCAGGCGCAGGGGGCGGAACCAGGGCGCGCGGCGGTCGGAAATGGCCAGAGTGATGCCCGCCAGCAGCGGCACCATGGGCGCGATCGGCCCCTTCAGCAGCACGCCGAGCCCGAGGATCACCCAGAAGGCGGCCGCATGGCGGGCGGAAAACTGCTCGGGCCGCAGATAGGCCGCGCCGAAGAGGCCCATGGCGGCGGTGATGCTGGCCAGCAGGGCGGCATCGGTCTTGGCGATATGGGCCTCGACCATCACGACCATGCAGCCGGCCAGCATGGCGGCGGCCAACAGGGCCGCGCGCCGCCCCACGAGGGTGCGGCCGAATTGGAAGGTGGCCAGCACGGCAAGAATGGCGCCGAACAGGGAGGGGATCCGATAGGCCCAGATGTCCCGCCGCGTGCCGAGGCCCACGGCCTCCAGCAGATGCACGCTGGTGGCCTGGGCCCAATGGATGCCGACGGGCTTCTTGTTGCGCTCCTCATCCCCCACGCGAATATGGATGTAGTCGCCCGTCTCCACCATCTGGCGCGTGGCCTGGGCGAAGCGGCTTTCGTCGCGGTCCGTCGCCGGCGTGATGAAGAAGCCGGGCAGGAAGAGCGCCAGGCACAGCAGCACCAGCACCAGGCGCGGCCAGGCCTGGGCGCGGGCGCTGAGCGCGCTGATCCGGCGGTCCATGTGAGGCAGAAGGGTCGTCATGTCGCCGCGCGTCTAGCACGGGGGGGCGGGCACGGCCATAAAGCGCCGGATGAGCATCTCACATGTCGTGTCCCCTGGCCGCCGCGTCGCCGATCTCCTGTTGGAAGCCGTGCTGGAACAGCACCGCGCGCTGGAGGAGGCTCTGGACGGTATTCCGAACAGCATCGAGCCGCGCGACAAGGCCGCCGGGCATCGCATCGCCGCCGCCGTGCTGCGTCGGGCGGGCAGCCTGGATGCGGTGATGGAGCCCTTTCTGCGCCGCGCCCCGCCCGCCCCCGCGCTGCGGGCGCTGCGCATCGGCGCCGCCGAATTGCTGCTGCTGGGCACGCCGCCGCATGCGGCCGTGGCCTCGGCCGTCTCACTCGTGCCCAAGCCCTTGGCCGGTCTGGTCAATGCCGTGCTGCGGCGCGTCGCTGAACACGGCGCCAAGGCGCTGGAGGAGCTGGATGCCGAGCGGCTCGACACGCCCGGCTGGCTTTGGTCCGCCTGGCATGCGGCGCATGGTCCGGCGGTGCGCGCCATCGCCGCCGCACATCGGGAGGAAGCGCCGCTCGATCTCTCCTTGAAGCCCGGCGCCCCCCTGCCCGAGGGCGCGATCCTGCTGCCCACCGGCACCGCCCGCCTGCCCGCCGGCACGCGCATCACCGAATTGCCCGGCTTCGCGGCGGGTGAGCTCTGGGCCCAGGATGCGGCGGCGAGCCTGCCGGCGCGCCTGCTGGATGTGCAGCCGGGCGAGCGCGTGGCCGATCTCTGTGCGGCACCTGGCGGCAAGACGGCGCAACTCGCCGCCGCCGGTGCGCAAGTGGTGGCGGTGGAACGCGAGGCGATGCGCATGCCCCGGCTGCGCGAAAACATGCTGCGCCTGAAACTCACCCCCGAATTGCTGCAAACGGATGTGATCGGCTGGAACCCTGGCGCGGTGTTCGACGCCATCCTGCTGGACGCCCCCTGCACCGCGACCGGCACAATCCGCCGCCACCCGGATGTGCCGCATCTGAAGCGCGCCAAGGACGTGGCGGTGCTGGCAGCCCAGCAGCGCAACCTGCTGGTGGCGGCGTGCCGTCTGCTCAAGCCCGGCGGGCGGCTGGTCTTTGCCACCTGCTCCCTCCAGGCCGAGGAGGGCGAGGCGCATCTGGAGCATATCCCGGAGGGGATGGCGCTGGACCCGATCCGCGATGCGGAATTGCCGGGCATCGGCGCCACCGGCCCCGGCTATATGCGCACAAGGCCGGACCAGGGAATGGACGGTTTCTTCGCCCTCCGCCTCATCCGGCGGTGACCCTGACCTAACAGGCTGCTGAAAAACTCGCATTATTGTGTGTTGGGCGTGTTTCATTGGGTGGTGCGGTCCTGCCCTGACCTTCGCGGGGTGCGTGCTGCATGGTTTGCGTGGCTCGTGCGGCGGGTCAGGCGGGCTGGGCGAGCAGTTTAGGCAGTCGGATGAGGTT
>CANHTE010000283.1 GCA_947462945.1 Acetobacteraceae bacterium | reverse complement strand
GGGTCACATCGGTCAAGGCCAGCGTCAGCTTTGCCGAGCGCTCCGGCGCCTGGGTCGAGGTGAGGGTCACATCCCATAGCCCTGCCTCCCGCATGCGAACGCCGCTCAACATGTCCCGCGCGGGTTGCGACCCGCCCGGGGCCAGCCGCTGGTTGAGCAGCGAAGCGAGGCCGGCGGGCGAGGAAAGGCGCTCGGCCATGTCGGTCGTCATGGCGGTGATGAAGCTCGGCATGGGCTGGCTTTCGGGCCGCCGGGTCTCGGCCTCCAGGGCCGCGTTCAGCGCCGGGCGAAGCGTGCTCCAGTCAATGTATTGCGCCAGGGCATCAGCGTCTCCGCGCTGGATGGCCGCCGCCACCTGCACGGCGGATGCCACGGGCGAACCCGCATAGACGGCGATGGCCGTGCAGGCCAACAGGGCCAAAAGCCGCTTCGACCGGAGCAGGCTCCTTGGCCGCTGCGGCTTGGCGGCTGGCGCAGCCTGGGCGTGCTCGGCCTGGCTGCCCACCCTCTCCAGCAAGGCGTTCGGCAATGGGCGGCGATCCTGCGGCGTCTCGGTGCGAGGGGGATCGGCGGGGCGCGCCATGGCGCTCTGCGCGCGGGCAGCCTGACGCGAGTCAAACTCGGCCCAGACCTCGTCCCACGTATTGGCACTTACCGCTGCACTCATGATATCCCCCTTCGTCTCCGGAGCGGAGATGATGGACACGTAAAACCGAGCAACTTCTCGATTTTGAGAATATAGGGGGGTGCAGGTTAATGTTTCGTGAAAGCTGTATCTAAACTGAGATTGAAGAGACGATCCAGGCCTCAAGCTGTGTCAGCGCCGCCTGCAGCGCTGTCTCCATGGCGGCGGCCTGGCCCGTCGAACCCCGAGCGCCTTCCATAGAAAATCGAGCTTCAACAGTCGTTTGGCCCAAAGGGCGGGCTTCACCGAGGCTGCCGCCCTGTCCCAGCAGCAGCGCTGCCAAGGACACGCGCGCAAAATTGCCCTCGATTTGCAAAACAAGCAACTCCGTCTCTAAAATCAGAGAAGTCGTCAAGCGGGAACCAGGCGCCGTGACCGCCGTGAAGCGCCCCGAGGCAACGAGCCATTGCCGCAGCGCCAATTCGACCAGATCGGCGGGTGGCGCCACCCATTCCTCATAGGGCGCCACCTCCATGGTCCCATCCGCCCTCATGCGCCGCAACCCGCGAAGTTCCAGCCCCGGCGCCGCGCGCATGCTGCGCAGCAGCAGGGCATGGCGAGACCTGGCCCTGGGCGGGCCTGCCCGGCGCGGTTCCAGCGTGAAGCGCTGGGATTCGATGAAGGGACGGTCCGGCAGGACCGAGCAGCCCGCCACCAGAATTGGCAAGCCAAAAACAAGGCGGCGTTTCATCGGCTGGCTCCGGCAGGTGCGGGCGGCGGCGCGCCGAGCAGCGCCTGGGAAGGCGAGCGGCGCAGCGCCTCGGTGGTTTCACGCAGATTGGCTGTTGTTGCCCGCAAATCCCGCAGCAGCGGCGCAAGGTCTGCCTGGACATCGGTCGTGGTATTCCGGGCGGCCCGCAGGCTTGATTCCAACTGGCCGATCGTCCCGGGCAGCCGGGCCGTCGCGCGCCGCAAATCCTGCGCCGCCGCCCCCATGGCCGAGAGCGTCTCGCGCACTTCGCGCCCTTCCGCCAGGCCACGCACGGCGGCCGAGGTGGCGCGCAATTCCGCCACCGCGCCCGGGACATCCGAGGCACCAACAATGCCGCGCAACTCCTGCATGAGGGCGGATGTGTCGCGCAGCGCCACGGCCAGATCCCCCCCTTCCGCTTGTCGCCGCAAATCGGAGACCAGATCATTGATGTTCGCAACGAGGCCGACGAAGTCGATGCCCTGGATTTGCCGCACGAACATCTCGGCCGCGCTGGTCACCTGCGCCACGGTGGAGGGCACGGCCGGAATCCAGCCGTAGCGCGGCGTCCAGGGCACGCTTGGCACGAGGAAGCGGTCCGGGTCCAGGAAGTCCAGTTCAATATATCCCACGCCTGTGATCCCTTGCGCCGCCATACGGGCGCGCAACCCCTGCGCGACGGCTTCCTCGGTCGAGGGCACGTCCCCAACCCGGGCCAGATTCACCGCGAAGCGCACGACCACCAATTGGAAGGCGGCGGCGAAGCCCTCGCCCTCCGGCCGCCGGTACTCTGCTGCCGCCAGCGCGATTTCCGTCACGCGCCCCACCGCCACGCCGCGATACCGCACGGGCGAGCCGACTTCGAGGCCCTGCACGCTTTCGCGGATATAGGTTTCGAACATGGCGTCGCTGGTGCTGGTGCGGTTCTGCGTCAGGAACAGCACGAAGCCGACCAGCAGGGCCAGGCCCACCACGACCATCAGCCCGACCGAGAGCTGGATCTTGCGCGCACTCGCCATCTACATCGCCTCTCGTCGGAAGAAGGCGCGCACGGTCGGGTGCTCGCTTTCGTCGCGCAGTCGTTTCGGGTCCCCTTCGGCGATCATCCCCTGGGCATCCTTGTCCAGCATGATGCAGCGATCCCCGATGGCCAGGATGGATTGCAACTCATGCGTCACCACCACGAAGGTCGTCCCCGTCTCCCGGGCTAGCGAAAGGATCAACGCATCAAGCCCGGCCGAGGTGATGGGGTCGAGGCCTGCGCTGGGCTCGTCCAGGAACAGGATTTCGGGGTCCAGCGCCATGGCCCGCGCGATGCCGGCGCGCTTCAGCATGCCGCCCGAGATTTCCGCCGGCAACCGCTCCGCCGCGTCACCCAGCCCCACCAGGCCAAGCTTGGCGCTGGCCACCAGGGCACGGGCGGCTTCCGGCAGTTTGGTATGCGCCTCGATCGGCAGCTTGATGTTCTCTGCCAGTGTGAGCGAGCCGAGCAGCGCGCCCGATTGCCACATGACGCCGATGCGCCGCAGCAGGCCGCGGCGTGCTTCGCCTTCCAGCTTCGCCCAATCGCCCTCCAGCACGCGGATCTCGCCCCTGCTGGGCGGCATCAGCCCGATCAGCAGCTTGAGCAGGGTGGATTTGCCGCAGCCGGAGCCACCCAGGATAACGAACACCTCACCGCGGCGGACCTCGAAGCTCACATTCTTGAAGATGGTGCGCGCTCCAAAGCGCATGGCCACGCCCTCGGCCGTGATCACCGCCTCGGCATTCGGCGTTTCCACCATCACCAGCCCAGCCGGAAGAACAGGATGGCGAAAAGACCATCCAGCAGCACCAGCGCCACGATCCCACCCACCACCGCGCCGGTTGCGGCATCACCCACTGCGCGCGGCCCACGCCCAGCCGAAAGCCCCGCATGGCAGCCGATATACCCGATGGCCAGCCCGAAAATGGCCGCCTTGCCCAAACCGCCGGCCAAATCCTCGACCGAGAGCCACTGCTCCAACTGGTTCAGCACCGCGACGGGCGGGAAGCCCAGCGTGCTCATCACGATCATCATGCCGATGATGCCGGTGACATTCATCACCATGGTCAGGGCCGGCATGACGAGCATGGAGGCCAGGATGCGCGGCAGCACCAGCCAGGCCACGGGGTCCAGCCCCATGATCTTCAGCGCATCCACTTCCTCATTCACGCGCATGGTGCCCAATTCGGCCGCATAGGCCGAGCCGGTGCGCCCGGCGAGAATGATGGAAGCCAGCAGCGGCCCCAATTCGCGCGTCAGCGAAATGCCGACCAGTTGGGGGATGAAGATCTCCGCGCCGAATTGCCGCATCGGCACCGAGGATTGAAAGGCCAGGATCACGCCGATCAAGGTGCCCAGCAGGATACACAGCGGGAAGGCGCGCGTGCCGGCCTCATCCAGGTGGCGCAGCACCTCG
>CANHTE010000282.1 GCA_947462945.1 Acetobacteraceae bacterium | reverse complement strand
GACATGGTCTTTGGCTTTTTTTTCGGGCGGCCTCACTTCAAACGAAATTGTTTGAAGCGAGGCCGCCCTGGGGTGGGCGTGATGCGTGTGCTGCTGGTCGAGGATGAGGCGGGAATCGCGCAGGATGTCCTGCGCGCACTGAACCATGCGGGCTTTGCGGCCGAACATCAGGCCAATGGCGCCGCCGCCTGGGAGCGTGGCGGAACCGAGCCTTTCGATGCCGCCATCCTGGACCTCAACCTGCCCGGCATGGACGGGTTTTCCCTGCTGCGCCGCTGGCGGGCGGAGGGGGTGCGCTTTCCCATCCTGGTGCTTTCGGCCCGCGCGGCCTGGTCGGTGCGGGTGGAAGCGATTGACGCCGGCGCGGATGATTACCTGGTCAAGCCCTTCGCCATGGAGGAGCTGCTGGCGCGGTTGCGTGCCATTGTGCGGCGCGCCGCCAGCATGGCGAATAACACCCTGAGTGCGGGTAGCCTGACCCTCGACACACGCAGCCGCCGGTTGACCAAGTGCGGCCTGCCGATCGAGCTGACGCCGCTGGAATTCCGCCTGATGGCCTATCTGCTGCATCATGCCGGACGTGCCGTGCACCAGACCGAGCTGATGGAACATCTCTATGCCGATGAGGCCGACCGGCAGGACAATGCCGTGGAAGCGCTGGTGGCGCGGTTGCGCCGAAAGATCGGCGCCGAGGCAATCCGCACCCGGCGTGGCCATGGCTACGTGATCGAGGCATGACGCGTTCCCTCCGCGCCCGCTTTGCCTGGGCGGGCCTGGCCATGACCGCGCTGGTCATGCTCATGCTGGGCATCGTGCTGCAAGGCCTGTTCGAGCGGCATGTGGAGCGCGAGGCCGAAGCCCAGATGGAGGCGGATCTGCGCATCCTGGCCCGCGTCCTGGCCAGCGGCGAAGATTTGGCGGCCCGCCCGCCCCCCTTGCCCGATCCGCGCTTCGTCGAGGCCTATTCCGGCTTCTATTGGCAGCTGCGCGATGACCGGACGGGTGAGACCTGGCGCTCCCCCTCGCTCGGCCGTTTCACCTTGGCGCTGGAGCCGGATGAGCTGCACGCGGGCGAATTGCATCGCCACATCCTGCGGGGCCCGGATGGCGGCAAGATGATCGCGCTGGAGCGGCGGATCGGCGAGGCGCCGGCCACGGAATTCCGCGCGGTGGTGGCGGTGGACCGCAAGGTGCTGCGCGCCGCCAACCGAGCCTTCCTGTTGGAATTCCTGCCGGTGTTGATCAGCCTCGCGCTGGGCGTGCTGCTGGCCTCGGCCGTGCAGGGGGGCATCGCGCTTCATCCCATTGCGCGCGCGCGCATGGCCCTGAGAGAATTGCGGGAGGGCAAGCGCGAGAAGCTGGGCGGGGCGCTGCCCTCGGAGCTGGACGGGCTTGCCCATGAATTCGATGCCCTGCTGGAAGCGCAGCGGCAGGGCGCGCGCATCGCACGGGAGCGGGCGGCCGATCTGGCGCATGGGCTGCGCACCTCGCTGGCGCTGCTCAATGCGCGTGCGCGCAACCTGGAGGCACAGGGCGAGGCGGAGGCGGCGCGGGACATCCGGGAACTGACCACGGCGATGGAGGCACGGCTCTCGCGCGAATTGGCGCGGGCGCATATCCATGGGCCTGCCCAATTGGGCGCCCGCGTGGCGGCGGCACCCCTGGCTTTGGCTCCCCTGGCCCGGCGCATTGCCGAGGCCATTGCCCGCGCGCCCTCGGCCGAGCACCTCGCCTGGGAGGTGGATGTGCCCGAGGGGCTGGCCCTGCAGGCGGATGAGGGGGACCTCATTGAGTTGCTGGGCTCGCTGCTCGACAATGCCGCCAAATGGGCGCGGACGCGCATGCGCCTCTCCGCCACGGCGCAGCCCGAGGGCATGGTCCTGTGTGTCGAGGATGATGGCGCCGGCATCCCACCGCAGGACCGGCGGGCGGCCTTGGCCCGTGGCGTTCGCCTTGATGCCTCGGTCGGTGGGACTGGGCTGGGTTTGGCCATCGCCCAGGATATCGTGGCGGCCTATGGCGGCACATTGCGGCTAGAGAGCGGCGATTGGGGCGGGTTGCGGGTGCGGATTCTGCTGCCGCCTCCCGCCGCGATGCGCTGACCTTGCCCGCCACGGAGAAGCGCCGGCATGGTGCATGGGTGCAAAGCCGGGCTGAGAAATCCCCTGACACCCAGCAGTGCAATGGCCTCAAGCTCTGGATCAAGTGGCGCGCAAATGGGGTGACGCCCCGGTTGATTGCCCACCGGGTCGGGCTGAAGGCGCGGCAGACCGAGGGCGCAATCCAGGGCTTGCAACTCGGTTGTTTTCGTCCTTCCCTGCCGGGGTAACGTCCGCAACAGGACCCAGGGAGATAAACACCATGACCATTCGACGCCAATTGCTCGGCATGGCCGCGATGCTGATCGCAGCCCCGGCCTTTGCCCAGGCGCCTGCACCCACGGCTGCGCCCGCCCCCGTGCCGGGCTGGGCCGTGGGCCGCCCGGCCGGCTCCACCCTGGCCCCGCACGCACCGCGCCTGACCGTCACGCCGCTGGATCAGGTTCCGGTCTCATCCCTGCGCCTGCCGCCCGGCTTCCAGGCCGAGGTCTTCGCCCATGGCATGCCTGGCGTGCGGGCCATCGCCGAGGGGCCGAATGGCACGCTCTTCGCCGGCACGCGCGGCATTGGCCGCGTCTATGCCATCACCCGCAATCCGGATGGCACCACGCGCACCCGCATCTTCGCGCAGGGCCTGACCCAGCCGAGCGGCCTCGTGATGATCGGCAACAGCCTTTACATCTTCGCGGTGAACCGCGTGCTTCGCTATGACAATGTCGAGGCGAATCTGGACAGCCCGCCCGCGCCGGTGGACCTGACCGCCGCCTTCGCCCTGCCGACCGAGCAGGAGCATGGCGGCAACCACCATTGGAAATTCGCGACCCTCGGGCCCGATGGCCGGATCTATACGAATGTCGGCGTGAACTGCAACGTGTGCGACACGGACCGCGACAAGTTCGCGCTGCTCGTCTCCTTCAACCCCGATGGCAGTGACCGCCGCATTGAAGCGCGCGGCGTGCGCAACAGCGTGGGCATGGCGCATCACCCGGTGACGCGTGAGCTTTGGGCCACCAATCACGGCCGGGACTGGGTGGGCAATGACAACCCGCAGGATTCGCTGCTGCGCGTGCGCCGTGCGGGTGAGGATTTTGGCTTCCCCTATTGCCTCGGCAATTGGGCGGACCCCGAATACAACCGTGGCCGCACCTGCAGCGAATTCTCGCAGCCGGCCGCCCTGCTGGGGCCGCACACCGCCGTTCTGGGCATGCGTTTCTACACCGGCACCATGTTCCCCGAGCAGTATCGCAACCAGATCTTCATCGCCCGCCGCGGTTCCTGGAATCGGGAGCGCCTGAGCGGCTATGACGTGGTGGTGGCGAAGCTGGACGCGCAGGGCAATGTGACGGGCGTCGAGGAATTCCTCACCGGCTTGCGGGATGACGCCAACCAGCGTTTCGCGGACCGCCCGGCTGAAGTGCATGTGTTGCGCGATGGCTCGCTGCTGGTCTCGGGCGAGCAGATGGGCGCCATCTATCGCATCACCTATCGCCGGTGATTTGGGCGCGACTTCTGGCGGTGGCCCTGTTGGCCGCCGCCATGCCCGGCGCCACGCTCGCGCAGGATGCGCGGCGCGGCGCCGAACTCGTGGCCCCCTGCGCGCAATGCCATGGGGCCAATGGCCGCAGCCAGATGCCGGAAATCCCCTCCCTTGCGGGCCAGCCGGCTGATTTCATTACCATCCAGATGATCCTGCTGCGCGAAGGCCTGCGCAACGCGCCCG
>CANHTE010000281.1 GCA_947462945.1 Acetobacteraceae bacterium | reverse complement strand
TTCCATGCCGAGACGGTCAAGAACGTCACTGTGAAGCGCGTCCAATGCGATGAAATCTGGTCCTTCTGCTACGCCAAGGCCAAGAACGTGGCGACCGCTACGGCCGCACCGGAAGATGCGGGCGACGTGTGGACGTGGACGGCGCTGGACACTGACAGCAAGTTGATCGTGTCTTGGTTGGTTGGCGGACGGGATGCCGGTTACGCGACCGAATTTATGATGGACGTGGCGGGCCGCTTGGCGAACCGGGTGCAGCTCACGACCGATGGACACCGCGCCTATCTGGAGGCTGCTGACGCGGCTTTCGGCTCCGATGTGGACTATGCGCAACTTGTGAAGCTCTACGGCGCTGGCCCCACCAGCCCGGGCCGCTACAGCCCCGCCGAGTGCGTCGGCATTCGCAAGGTCCGGGTGGAAGGCAAGCCCGATCTCAAGCACGTCAGCACGTCCTTTGTGGAGCGCCAGAATTTGACGATGCGGATGAGCATGCGCCGGTCTACGCGGCTGACGAATGCGTTCTGGAAGAAGGCTCAGAACCACGCTCACGCGCTGGCGCTCTACTTCGTCCACTACAACTTCGTCCGCATCCACAAGACGCTGCGCTGCGCGCCCGCGATGGCCGCTGGCGTGTCCACCCGGCTCTGGTCCATGGAAGACGTGGTTGCGCTTATTGATGCGCGTGATGCTCCCGCGAAGAAGCGCGGCCCCTACAAGCCCCGCCAAACGAAAGAAATGGCAGCATGACGGTCGTATCTCACCCACAGCCCGGCACAATTGTCCGGGTTGATTTGGCCGAAGGCTTTCGCGCGCCTGAGATCGGCAAACGTCGGCCCGCCATCGTGCTGTCGCCTCCGATTCCGGGGCGCCCTTTGATGTGCACAGTCGTCCCGCTGAGCACGAGTCCGCCTAAGCCTCGATTGCCGCATCATTTGCTTATCGAGTTGGATCCACCACTGCCCTATCCGTATGACTCGCCTGAAATGTGGGTAAAGGGCGATATCGTGCTCACTGTCGCGTTTCACCGCTTAAGGCTGCTTTTTTCGCGGTTTGATGCCGGGCAACGCGTTTATGATGTGCGCGTTTTGGATGATGAAGTTTTCCAGCAGGTTCAGTGCTGCGTGCGGGCCGGACTTGGCCTCTAGAACGTCAGGCTTGAATTTTTACGCTGGAAATCGTATCTAAATCTGGTCGCCGGTCGCACCGGCAATTAAGTCCCGTAGCAATGCGGGCCGCTGTAACGGGTGATCGCAAGCGCGCTACAGTGACAGAAAGCCCCGCTTCGGCGGGGCTTTCGCTTATTGGGCTCCCCGCGCTCCGGCGGCGGCGGATAATTCAAACTGAGAGACTACCCTCAGTACAGGTAGCGCCGCATGGCCTCGGAATAGGGCGCCTCACGCGTCCAGCGGGCCATGGCACCCTTCTCCGGCAGGCCGGGCAGGCTGGCGGGGGCGGCGCCCTCGCGCAGCGCCTTCAACGTCGCGTGGATGGCCTGGGCGGCCGCCTGGCTGGGCGCGTGGCCCTGCAAGGCGATGCGCACGCCACGGCTGGCCAGATAGGCGCGGTCGGTGATCTCGGGGCTGAGCGTGCCCAGGATCAAGGGCTGCTTCGCCACCTCGGCCGCCGCATCCAGTTCGGCGCGGGTGGTGACGCCGGTGAGGAAGATGCCATCCGTGCCGCAATCATTATAGGCGCGGATGCGTGCCAGGCAGTCCTCCCGGCTGGTCATGCTCATCGCGCCCGTGCGGGCGAAGATGCACAGGCTGGAATCCACCCGGGCGGCCACGGCCGCGCGCATCTTGCCCACCCCTTCGGCGATGGAAATCAGCCGCGGTTTCGCCGCAGCAAAGGGGCGCGGCAGGTCGGTATCCTCGATGGACAAGCCAGCGATGCCGGCCACCTCCAGCTCCTCCACCGTGCGCTGCACATTCAGCGCATTGCCGTAGCCATGATCCGCATCCACGACGAGGGGCAGCGTGCCGGCACGGGTGATGCGCCGTGCCTGGGTGGCGAATTCCGTCAGCGTGATCAGGATGTGGTCCGGCGCGCCCAGGATGGCGAGCGAGGCGGTGGAGCCGGCGAACATCCCCAGCTCAAAGCCCAGCTCCTCGGCGATGCGCGCCGAAAGCGGATCATGCACCGAGGCCGGATGGATGCAGGCGCTGCCCTGCAAAATGGCGCGGGCGCGGTTGCGGCGTTCGGTGCTGTTCATCTCATCCTCCCTGGAGCGGCGTCAGTGTCGCGCTTGTGGCGTCGCACCGCGAGAGGGGGGGCTTCCGAATTCATCCGCACAAGCTAGTTTTGCCGCAACCGACGCGGAGAAAAGTGATGCGCAATTTCGAGGAACGCTTCCAGGTCCTGCACGAATTCGTGAAGGCCGCCAAAATCAAGTTGAACGCCAATGTCTGGGACTATCTGGTCGGCGCCACCGAGACCGAGACCACGCTGGCCCGCAACCGCATGGCGATTGATACGGTGGCCCTGCGCCCGCGCGTGTTGAATGATGTCTCGGCGGTGGATGCGGGGGTGGATTTCTTCGGCCACCGCATTCGCCTGCCGGTGTTCTGCGCGCCGGTCGGCTCGCTGGAAAGCTTCGAGCCGGGCGGCGGCGTGAGTGTCGCCAAGGGTTCGGGCGCCTTCGGCATCCCCTTCATGCTGAGCAGCGTGAGCCAGCCGGGGATGGAAGCCTGCGCCGAGGCGGCCACCGGCCCCAAGGTGTTTCAGCTCTACGTGCGCGGCGGCGATGATTTCGTGGATGATTACGCGCATCGCGCCATCGCCGCCGGCTATGACGCCTTCTGCATGACGGTGGATACCGCGCATTATTCGCGGCGTGAGCGGGATATCGCCAAGCGCTTCGTCAAGACCTGGCGCGCCGCCAATACCGGCATGGACCATCAGGCGGCGCTCTCCTGGCGGGAGGTGGCCCGCTTCAAGGAGAAGCACAAAATCCCGCTGATCCTGAAGGGCATCGGCACGGGGGAGGATGCGGCCATCGCCTGCGAACACGGCGTGGATGTGATCTATGTCTCCAACCATGGCGGGCGGCAGCTGGATGGTGGCCGCGGCTCGCTCGATATCCTGCCCGAGGTGGTGGAGGCCGTGGCCGGCCGCGCGAAGATCATGGTGGATGGCAGCTTCAGCCGCGGCACCGATATCGTGAAGGCCGTGGCGCTGGGGGCGGATTGGGTCGGCCTTGGCCGGCTCTATCTCTACGGCCTGGCGGCGGAAGGCGCCGAGGGGATCGAGCGGCTGCTGGAAATCCTGGAGGATGAGGTGATCAAGGCGCTGGGGCTGACGGGCGTGAATGGCTTCGGCCAGTTGAACCGCAGCCATGTGCATCTGGGCGCGCCGCCGGTGGTCTTCCCGCATGTGCACAGCGCCTTCCCGCTGCTGAAGGAAGGCTACTGAGCGTGCCGCGCGCGGCCCCTGATCGAGGGGCCGAGCGCTGGCAATGGGTCGGGCGCCGGCCTCAGCGCGCCTCAATGCCGCTGCGCGTGGCGACGATTTCGCTGGTGACGCAGATATCCACGCGCATCACCTCGGCCGTGGCGCCATTGGCCCAGACGATCTTGAAGTCATTGGCGCCGGCATTGCGGGCGCGGAAGCGCATGGTGGCGCCATTGACCAGCACATTGGTGCCCAACTGATCCGTCCCCCAGGAACGCTGCGCGCTGGAGCCGAAGTAGAATTCCTGCACGGTGGAGCCGGAGCGATTGACCAGGGTGAAGCTGGTATCGCACTGGGCCTGGGCCGCGCCCATGAGGCCGCCGGTCATGAGACCCACCGTCATGAGACCGGTGAGAACAATGCGACGAAAAGTC
>CANHTE010000280.1 GCA_947462945.1 Acetobacteraceae bacterium | reverse complement strand
TTTGCGCCACCTCGTTTTCATGGTGCGGGAACAGCAAATCCGCGCCGCCGCCATGGATGTCGAATTGCTCGCCCAGATGCCGCCAGGACATGGCCGAGCACTCGATATGCCAGCCGGGACGGCCGCGGCCCCAGGGGGAGTCCCAACCCGGCGTCTCGTCGTCGCTGGGCTTCCACAGCACGAAATCACCCGCATCGCGCTTGTAGGGCGCGACATCAATGCGCGCGCCGGCCAGCAGCTCATCCTGGTTGCGGCCGGAGAGCTTTCCGTAGTCGGCAAAACTGCCCACGCTGAACAGCACATGGCCTTCCGCCGCATAGGCGTGGCCATTGGCGATCAGCTTTTCCGTCAGCGCGATCATCTCGGCGATGTGGCCCGTCGCGGTGGGCTCCACATCGGGCGGCAAATTGCCGAGGGCCGCCATGTCGGCTCGGAAATCGGCGGTGGTGCGTGCGGTGATGGCGCTGATCGGCTCACCCGATTCCCGGGCGCGGGCGTTGATCTTGTCATCCACGTCGGTGATGTTGCGCGCATAGGTCACGCGCGGATAAAGCCGCCGCAGCAGCCGTGCCAGCACGTCAAACACCACGACGGGGCGCGCATTACCCAGATGCGCCAGATCATAGACCGTGGGGCCGCAGACATAGAGCCGCACATGCGTGGGATTGAGCGGCGCGAAGGCTTCCTCGCGGCGCGTCAGGCTGTTGTGAAAGCGAAGGGCAGGCTGGGTCATGCAATGGTCCGTCGGGCCAAGAGTAAGGGAGCGCAGCCCGGAAGGGATGCGCGGGGCCGTCAGCAGCAGCGACAGGACTTGACCATGCACCCGTTATAGGCGGGCCGGGCGGCCTGCTTCAAGCCCGCAGCCGGTCCAGCGCCCGCGCCCGGCCGATCAGCGGCAGCAGCGTCTTGAGGTCCGGCCCATGATCCTCGCCGGTCAGCGCCAGGCGCAGCGGCATGAACAGCGCCTTGCCCTTGCGTCCCGTCGCCGCCTTCAGCGCTTCGGTCCAGGCGGGCCAGGTGGTCGCGTCATAGGGCTCGGCCGGGAGAAGGTTGATCGCGCTGGCGAGGAATTCCGCCTGGTCCGGTTGCTCGATGGGCGCGATATGGCCATGCACCACATCCCACCAATGCTTCACCTCGGGCATGAGGTCGAGGTTCTCGCGCACGGCCTCCCAAAAGGCGGCGTCCGCCCCTTCCGGCAGATGCGCCTTCGCATCCTCGAAGGACATGCCATGCAGCAGCTTGCGATTCAGCGCCAGCATCTGCCGCGGATCAAAGCGCGGCGAGGAGTGGGAGACGCTGTTCAGGTCGAAGCTGGGCAGCAGCTCGGCCGGCGTGCCGGGAAACGGGTCGTGCGAGGTGCCGAGTGCCGCGAGGTAGCCCGTGATGGAAGCCGCCTCCACCCCATCGCGCCGCAATTGCCGCAAGGAGAGAGAGCCGATGCGCTTGGAAAGCGGCCCGCCATCGGCATCGATCAGCAGCGGCAGATGGGCGAAATGCAGCGCCTCCATCTTGCCGCCCAGCGCGCGCCAGATATCCATCTGCACGCCGGTATTGGTCACGTGATCCTCGCCGCGCACCACGTGCGTGACGCCGGTTTCCAGATCATCCACGACGGAGGTGAAGGTATAGAGCGGCGAGCCATCGGCCCGCACCAGCACCGGGTCGCTGATGGCAGAGAGCTTGACCGAACGTGGCCCCAGCACACCATCCACCCAATCCACGCTACCCATGGAGAGCTTGAAGCGCCAATAGGGCTGCTTTCCGTTCTCCAGCGCGCGGGCATATTGCTCCTCGGTCATCTTCAGCGCGGCGCGGTCATAAAGCGGCGGGCGGCCCTGCTTCAGGCGGAGTTCGCGCTTATAGGCGAGTTCCTCCTCGCTTTCGAAGCAGGGGTAGAGATGCCCGCTTTTCTTCAGGCGTTCAGCAGCGGCGGCATAGGCGGGCAGGCGGTCGGACTGGCGAAACATGCTGTCCCATTCCAGGCCGAGCCAGCGCAGATCCTCCTCGATGGCGGTGACGTATTCGGCGCGCGAGCGGCCGGTATCGGTGTCATCCAGCCGCAGGACGAGTTCGCCGCCCTTCTTGCGGGCAAACAGCCAATTGGCCAGCGCGATGCGGGCATTGCCCACATGCAAATGCCCGGTGGGGGAGGGCGCAAAGCGAAGTTTCATGGGGATGCTCTCAAAGCCCGGCCGCGCGCCGTTCGACGCGCCGCCACGGGCGAATGGGTTGCGTGCGTGGTCTGGGCGCGCCGGCGAGCGAGGCGCGGCATCACAGCTGCTCCTCCCCGGCATCATCCTCATCCTCGTCATCATCATCTTCCAGCCGGCGCGGATCGAGGATGCGCCAGTTGCGGTCCTCTGCATCGCGCGGCGGGTTGGCGGCAAACTCCTTGAGCTCCGTGCCGCTCGCCCAGGCGCCTTCGCTGATGCCTTCCACCACCGCATCCTCGCCAAAGGCGAACCAGGCCTTCGTCACATCAGCGGGCTTGGCGCCGCGCGGGCGGCAAATCTCCACACTGTCCCGCACATAGCGCCGGGCGAATTGATTGGCATGCGCGAGCGAGGTGAAGCCGCGCACCACCTCCAGCGGCTCGGCGCCATTGCCGCCTGAGAGGTCCATGATGCGCACTTCGAGGCCCTCGGGCGGGGCCAGCAGGTTTTCACTCACGAAATCAGTCCCGTGAAGCCATTGGTGATGGGGTAGCGCCGGTCCCGCCCGAAGGCGCGCTGGCCGATCTTGACGCCCGGCGGTGCCTGGCGGCGCTTATATTCGGCGCGGTCCAGCATGCGCCAAACGCGGAGGATGAGCGGGCGTTCAAAACCCTTGGCGACAAGGTCATCCACGCTGAGTTCCTGCTCGACCAACCCGTTCAGGATGGCGTCCAGGACTTCATAGGGCGGCAGCGTGTCCTGGTCCTTCTGGTCCGGCTTCAGCTCGGCGGAGGGCGGCTTGGTGATCACGCGCTCGGGCATCACCGCGCCCTGTGGGCCCAGCGCGCCGGCGGGGACGTGCTCATTGCGCCAGCGACAGACCTCGAAGACGTCGGTCTTGTAGACATCCTTCAGCACGGAATAGCCGCCGCACATGTCGCCATAGATGGTGGCGTAGCCGGTGCTCATCTCGCTCTTGTTGCCGGTGGTCAGCAGCATGTTGCCGAATTTGTTGGACAGCGCCATGAGCGTGACGCCGCGAATGCGGGATTGGAGGTTCTCCTCCGTGATATCCGGGGCGCGATTGCCGAAGGCCGGCGCCAGCATCGCCTCATAGGCCGCCATGGCCGGGCCGATGGGGATGGTATCGTAATGGATGCCGAGCAGCCGCGCGCATTCGGCCGCATCCTCCAGGCTTTCCTGGCTTGTGTATGGGGAGGGCATCATCACCGCGCGCACGCGCTCCGGCCCCAGCGCATCGGCGGCGACGGCCGCCGAAATCGCCGAATCAATACCGCCCGAGAGGCCCAGCACGATGCCTGGGAAGCGGTTCTTCTCCACATAGTCGCGCAGGCCCAGCATCATCGCGTGGTAGATCTGCGCCGAACGGTTCAGCGGCTTCGCCAGTTCCTGCTTCGCGCAAACCCAGACCTCACCGGGCTTTTCCCAATCGGTCAGGACCAGTGTTTCGGCAAAGCTGGGCGCGCGCATGGCCAGGCTGCGATCGGCATTCAGCACGAAGCTGGCGCCGTCGAACACCAGCTCATCCTGGCCGCAATTCTGGTTGAGGAAGACGCAGGGCAGCCCCGTCTCGACCACGCGCGCCACGGCCAGGTCGATCCGCGCCTCGGCCTTCTCCACCTCGAAGGGCGAGCCGTTGATGGAGAGCAGGATCT
>CANHTE010000279.1 GCA_947462945.1 Acetobacteraceae bacterium | reverse complement strand
CGCCGCCCTGACCGAAGCCTTTCGCGATGAACGCGTGACCCGCACCATGACCGAAGCGCAACAGGCCCGCCTGGTGCTGGGCGGCCCCGATGCATTGCGCAGCTTCCTGGACCGGCAAATCGCGCAATGGGGCGGCCTGGTGCAGGAGAACCGAATCCAGGCGGATTGAGCTGGGGCTCGGCCTTCTCGACAGCGTGAGCCCTGGTAAGGCGAGCGCGCTCTACCGCCGCTGCGGGCCCAGTTCATTCAGCTGGATGTTCTGGCCTGCGAGGTCCGCCGCCATGCTGTCCGGCGCGACCTGGATGGCCCGCTGCCAGTCATTGCGCGCGCCCGCGGCATCGCCGCGCAGCTGGCGCAGGATGCCGCGTTCCAGCAATCCCTCGGCATTGTCTGGTGCCAGGACCAAGGCGCGCTCCACGGCGGCAAAGGCCTGGTCCACCCGTTCCAGATGGCGGAGTGCGGCGGCGCGCAGCACCCAGGCCTCGGCCCGTTCCGGTTCCAGCGCCAGGGCAGAGTCCAGATCCTCAATGGATTCGCGATAGCGCTGCATGGCCGCCAGCACGACGGAACGATCCACCAGCAGTTCCACATCCTGCGGCGCGAGGGTGAGGGCGATGGTGGCGGCGCCGAAGGCCCGATTGGGGTCGCCCGCCATCATCCATGCCTGGGAGGCCTGGCCGAAAACGGCGGCGCGGGCCACGCCCCCCGCCTGGCTGGCGGCGCCCAGCCGCTCCAGCCGCTCAGCCGCGCGGTCCGGCTCACCCAGGCCGAGCATGGCCAGCGCGATGCAATGCCGCGCGCCGTCACCGCCGCCCGTGGCGTCCCAGGCCTGGGCGAAGCGCATCGCCTCCTCCGGGTCATCGCGCAGGAGGGAGAGGCAGCGGTCGTAATCCGGCCCATCGGCCATGCGCGGGAGTTCGGGCGGAAGGGGCAGGTTTTCAACGCGCGGCGCGGCTGCGACGCTCGTCCCCTCGGCGGGGGGCGCTTTCAGCAACCAGCCGGCCCCGCCGATGGCCAGGGCGAGGCCCAGCCCCGCCAGGATCAAGATGAATTTCCGCACAGGATGCAACCTAGAGTAAACGAGCCCAGGAGGGAATCACCCAGACTAGGCGGCATGGAATCCTCATCCGAAATGGCCCCGCCACCAGGTTACGAAATGGCCGAGCCCCTGGCGCAGCCCGGTGCTGGGCTGCCAGCCGAAATCGCGGCGCATGGCCGTGGTATCGGCGAAGGTGTTGGGCACATCGCCGGGCTGGTTCGCCACCAGTTCGCGGATCGCTTTCCGGCCGAGCAATTCCTCCAGGATATCGAGGAAATCCAGCAGCCTCTCGGGCTGGCTATGGCCAATATTGTAAAGCCGGTGGCCCGTGGCCGGATGGTCCAGGGCGGCCATGACGCCGGCCACGATGTCATCCACATAGGTGAAATCCCGGCGCATCTGCCCCTCATTGAACAGCCGCACCGGGCGGCCCTTCAGGATGGCGTCGGTGAACAGCCAATAGGCCATGTCCGGCCGCCCCCAGGGGCCATAGACCGTGAAGAAGCGCAGCCCCGTCAGCGGAATGCCGTAAAGGTCGGCATAGGCGCTGCTCATCGCCTCATCGGCGATCTTGGTGGCGGCGTAGAGGGAAGCGGGGCGGTTGATCGGGTCCGTCTCGCGGAAGGGGCCTTCCATCCGGCTACCATAGACCGAACTGGTGGAGGCATAGACCATGTGCCGCAGGGCCGGCGCATGGTGGCGCGCGGCCTCCAGAACGGAGAGATGCCCCGTCACATTCGCGGCCGTATAGGCGAAGGGTGCCTCCAGCGACCAGCGCACCCCGGCCTGCGCGCCCAGATGCGCGATATGCGTGATGTCCGGCCGGGATTGGAACAGCCGCGCCACGGCGTCATTGTCAGCCAGGTCCAGCCGGTGGAAACTGAACCCAGCCGGACGGCCGATCAAATGGTCCAGCCGGGCCTGCTTCAGTTTGGGATCATAGTATGAATTGAGGTTATCGAGGCCGATCACCTCCTCGCCCCGCGCCAGAAGCGCGGCAGCCAGATGCGACCCTATGAAGCCCGCAACGCCCGTCACAAGAACAACACTCATACGGCACCCTATGGCCTGTTTTGGGCGGAACCGCCAAGCGCCCTATCATGCAATCGAATTTGTACGCCCCATGTCCCGCCCCCCCTGACTCAGCGAGAAGGTCCGACCCGTCCCGATGAATGGCCTCAAGCCCATATTGGCCCGCCTTGCTGCGGGGGAACGCCTGGCCGAAAGCGAGGCCGAGGCCGCCTTCGGCATCATCATGGCGGGTGATGCCACCCCCGCGCAGATCGCCGGCATGCTCATGGCCATGCGCGTGCGGGGCGAGACCGTGGCGGAAATGACCGGCGCGGTGCGCGCCATGCGGGCCCGCATGCTGGCTGTCGAGGTGCCGGCGGATGCGATGGATGTGGTTGGGACGGGGGGCGATGCCTCGGGCAGCCTGAACATCTCCACCACGGCGGCGATGGTGGTGGCCGGTGCCGGCGTGCCGGTGGCCAAGCATGGCAACCGGGCGCTCTCCTCGAAATCCGGGGCGGCGGATGCGCTGGCGGCGCTGGGCGTGAACCTGGATGTGGCGCTGGAGCGCCTGCCCGCGGTGATCCGTGAGGCGGGCATGGTTTTTCTGCTGGCGCCACGCCACCATGCCGCGCTGCGCCATGCCGGCGGCGCGCGGGTGGAGCTGGGCACGCGCACCATCTTCAACCTGCTGGGGCCGCTGGCCAATCCGGGCCGGGTCACCCGGCAGATGACCGGCGCCTTCGCGGCTGAATGGCTGCAACCCATGGCCGAGGCACTCGGCCGCCTGGGCACCGAATCCGCCTGGGTGGTGCATGGCCAGGGCATGGATGAGCTGGCCATTTCCGGCCCTTCCGAGGTGGTGGAATTGCTGGGTGGCAAGACGCGGCGCTTCACCGTCTCGCCCGGGGATGCGGGCCTGCCGCTCTGGCCGATCGAGGCGATCAAGGGCGGCGAGCCGGCCGAGAATGCCGCCGCCCTGCTGGCGCTGCTGGAAGGCCAGCCCGGCGCCTATCGGGACATGGTGCTGCTGAATGCGGCGGCCGCCCTGGTGGTGGCCGGCCGCGCCGCCAACCTGCGCGAAGGCGCCGCCTTGGCCGGGGAGAGCATTGACAGCGGGCGCGCTCTGGATGTTCTCATCCGGCTGCGCCGTGCGACCTCCGAGGCTGAACCTGCATGAATATTGATGTCCTGTCCGATACCTTGGCCCGCATCCTGCGCGACAAGGAGGAGGAGGTTGCCGCCGCCATGGCCTCGACGCCGCTGGCCGAGATGGAAAAGCGCGCCCTGGACCAGGCCGCGCCGCGTGACTTCACGGGGGCGCTGTGCGCCAAGATCGGCGAAGGGCGCACCGGGCTGATCGCGGAGATCAAGCGCGCCTCGCCCTCCGGCGGCTTGATCCGGGACCCCTTCGAGCCGGCTGCCCTGGCCCGTGCCTACGAAAGCGCCGGCGCTGCCTGCCTGTCGGTGCTGACCGACACGAAGTGGTTCCAGGGCACGCCGGCTGATCTCATCGCCGCCCGGGCGGCTTGCCAGCTTCCCGTGCTGCGCAAAGATTTCATGATCCACCCCTTTCAGGTCTTCGAGGCGCGGGCCATGGGCGCCGATGCCATCCTGCTGATCATGGCCGCGCTGAATGACGAGCAGGCGAACGAGCTGGAGGATGTGGCGCGCAGCCTGGATATGGCGGTGCTGGCCGAAGTGCATGACGCACGCGAAATGGAGCGCGCCCTGGGCTTGCAGACGCGGCTGATCGGCGTGAACAACCGCAACCTGAAAACCCT
>CANHTE010000278.1 GCA_947462945.1 Acetobacteraceae bacterium | reverse complement strand
CCCGAGCGCGCATCATGACGGCTCCAGGCCCACATCCCGCGCCAACTGCGTGAATTTCGTGATCTGCGCCTGCAAGTAATCCCGCCATTGCTCGGGCGGCATCGCGCGTGGCGCGAAGCCCAGTCGCCCCAGCCTTTCGCGCACTTCAGGCAAAGCCAGCACCTTGGCCAGCGCCTCATTGAAGCGGGCCACCACCGTCGCCGGCGTGCCGGCGGGTGAGGCGAGGCCGAACCACACCGTCAATTCATACCCCGGCAGCGCAGCCGAGATGGGCGGGATTTCGGGCGCCAATGGAAATGCACCCGGCGTGGTGACGCCCAAGGCCCGCACCCGCCCATCACGCACCTGCGCCAGGCCTGCCGCGAAATCAGTCAGCGTGGAATCAATGCGCCCCGCCAGCACTTCCGTCAGCGCCTCCGGCCCGCCGCGCGATGGGATGGCGAGCATGCGCAAACCCGCCATGCGGTTCAGCAATTCACTGCCGATCAAGGCACTCGCATTGCCATGGCTGAAGGTAAGTTCGCCCGGCCGGCTGCGCGCCAGGGCGATGAATTCCGCCATATTGCGCGCGGGCGAGCTGTTGGGCACCACCAGAAGGTAGGGCGCCTCCGCCAGAAAACCCAACTGCGTGAAATCGCGGATCGGATCATAGGCCAGGTTGCGCACCAGATAGGTGTTCAGCGCCCCATTGGTCACGCTCAGCACGATCATGCTGTTGCCATCTGGCGGTGTGCTGCGCACCGTCATGGTGCCCACCACGCCGCTGCCGCCCGGCCGATTGTCGATGATCACCGATTGCCCCAACTCGCGTGAGAGGGGTTCCACCAGATTGCGCATCAGGCTGTCCGTCACGCTGCCGGCCGGAAAGGCGACGACGATGCGGATCGGCCGGTCCGGCCATGTCTGGGCTTGGGCGGCAAAGGGCAACAAGGGCGCCGCCAGCGCGGCGCGGCGGGTGATCTTCATGGCTTTGAATCCTTGGTGATGTAGCGATGGATTTCCGTATTGTCGGCGCGCGGGCCAAATTCGGCGAGCGCCTCACTCCAGCGCGCCCGCAGCAGCGTCAGCAGGGGTGCGGCCGCGCCCGTCGCCTCGGCAATCCCACCCGCCGTTTCCAGATCCTTGCGCATCAGCCCCAGCTGAAACCCGCCCGCATAGCGGCGTGAAGTGATTTCCTGCGCCAGCTTCGTCTCGGAGGCGATGTTGCGCCCCGAACTCGCATTCAGCACCGCCGCGAAAACACCGAGGTCAAGCCCTTGCGCCTCCGCCATCTGCGCCGCCTCGCTCACCGCCAGCAGGCCGGCCGCATAGACGTAGTTGTTCAGGGCCTTCATCGCATGCGCGCTGCCAATGGCGCCGGTGCGGATGATGGCCTCCCCCATGGCGCGCAGCACCGGCTCGGCCCGGCTGAAATCGGCCTCGGCGCCGCCCACCATGATGGCGAGCGTGCCGGCACGGGCCTTCGGCACCGAGCCTGAAACCGGCGCATCCAGCATGGCGCAACCCTTCCCGGCCAGAAGCCCGGCCCAACGCCGCGTCTCGCCCGGCTCGCTGCTGCCCATGTCCAGGATCAGGCTGCCGGGCTGCAAACCGGGCAGCAGACCCCCCATCACCGCCGCCACGGCGCGGCTGTCGGGCAGCATCAGGATGATCAGCCGGCAGCGCGCGGCCAGGGCCGCCGCATCCTGCGCCACCGGCACGCCCTCCAGCGTCACCCCCGCGGCGTCGAGCGTGATCAGCGGCACCTGCTTGGCCGCCAGATTCATTGCCATCGGCCGGCCCATCATGCCCAGCCCGATAAAGCCCACATCTTCCATGCGGCGCCCCTCCCCTTTTTTCAGGAAGCATGTTCGGATGCGTCACACCGCTTGTCCAGGACAGCCCCATGCGCATGCTCGACTTCACCGTGGATTCCAAACCGCTTCGCCTGGGCGTGAGCGATCTGGTCATCGCCGGCTGGACAGGGCGCGACGCGCATAAACTCCAGGAACATATCGATGAGCTGGCGGCCATCGGCATCGCGCCGCCCACCAGCGTGCCCTGCTTTTACCGCGCCGGCATCGAGACTCTGACCCAGGCGCCCCTCGTGGATGTGCTGGGTGCGGATAGCAGCGGTGAGGGCGAATGGTTCCTGCTGGAATCGCCCCAGGGCCGCTTCATCGGCTGCGGTTCGGACCACACGGACCGCAAGGTGGAGGCCTATTCCATCCCCGTCTCCAAGCAGATGTGCCCCAAGCCGATCAGCAGCGCGCTTTGGCGATGGGAGGAGGTGGCACCCCATTGGGACCAGCTGGAAATCCACAGCGAAATCCGCGAAGGCGGTGCCTGGGTCACCTATCAGCGCGGCCCGGTCGCCGCCATGCGCCACCCGGAGGATTTGCTGGAAAGGGCCGGCGCATTGGGCGTGCCCACATGGGCCGGGACGCTGATGTTCGGCGGCACGCTGGCCGTTGAGGGCGGCATTCGCCCCGCCGCCGATTTCCGCGTGACGCTGCATGATCCGGTGCGGAGCCGGAGCCTGTCGCATGGCTATACGGCCCGGAGCGTTTGAAGGGGCCTTCCAGGATCAGTCCTGGGTTTGGCCCATCACACAGGCTTATCGCCCAAATCCCACCACATGCCGGCAAAGGCCAGCAGGCCTTCGCGCGCGGGGGCGGGCATCAGATGCTCGTCGGGGCCATGTTGCTTGCAGCCATTATAGCTGTGCGGCACCCAGACCAGCGGCACGCCCAGATGATCCACAAACACATCCCCCGGCAATCCGCCCGAGGAATTGGGGATGACCTGCACCGCCTTGCCCAACGAGGCCTCGATGCTCTCCCGCGCCCAGCGCACCCAGGGATGATCGGGTGAGGTGCGGGAGGCCGGCATGCGCACCCCGGCATGTTCGATGGCAATCTCCTGGAAGCCATGCGCATCCAGATGCCGGCGCAGGCTGGCGGCGAAGGTGGCGGGGTCGGTGTCCACCGTGTAGCGGATTTGGCAATGGGCGCGCGCATCGGGCGCCACGGCATTGACGGGCGCTTGCGGCTGGCCGCTGGTCATGGCCAGGATGATCAGGCTGTTCCAACCATAGATCTTTTCCGCCGATGTCAGGCCTGGCTCGCCCCAGGCCGGATCGATGGTGGCGGCCTCGCCGCCGCCGCCGACCTCACAGCCCGCCAGCACGCCGCGCACCTCGGCCGGCACGCCGTTTTGCGGCAGCCAGTCCCGCACCAGAATCTTCCCATCGCGGTCCATCATGCAGCCCAGCGCATGGGCGAGCTTCACGGCCGGGTCCGTCGTCAGCCCGCCCCAATGGCCGGAATGCACGCCGCCCTCACGCAGCTTCACCACCAGGTCGAAATGGAAGGTGCCGCGCGTGCCGGTGGCGATGGTGGGGATGTCCGGCATCACACGCGGGCCGTCACTGGCGATCAGCGCATCGGCCGCCAAAAGCGCCGCATGGCCGGCCACGAATTCGCGCAGGCCCTTGCTGCCGCGCTCCTCGGCCATTTCCAGCACCAGCTTCACATTGCCGCCCAGCCTGCCGCCGCGCGCCTCCAGCACGGCTTCCAGCGCCATGAGGTTGATGATGTGCTGGCCCTTGTTGTCGGCCGTGCCGCGCCCGTACCACAGGCCGTCACGCTCAGTGACGGTCCAGGGCGTCAGGCCCGGGCTCCATTGCTCATCCATGCCGCGCACCGTGTCGCCATGGCCATAGAGCAGCACGGTGGGGCGCGCCGGGTCCTCAATGCGCTCGGCCGTCAGGATGGGGCCGAAGCCTTCCAGCGGATTGGCATGGATGGTGACGGTAAAGCCCAGCCGCTCCACCCAAGGTCGGATCGCCTCGTCAAGATATTG
>CANHTE010000277.1 GCA_947462945.1 Acetobacteraceae bacterium | reverse complement strand
CTGCTGAACACGCCCGAAACCCGCGCCGCGGTGATGAGCCGGGGCGAGTTCAACGCCATCCGCGCTGACATCCGCGAAAACCTGGTGGTCTGGCAGGAATTCATCCGCGTCCCCGGGTTTCTGATGCTGCTCGGCCCGCGCGTGGCCGAGCGCGATGCCGAGCGCATCACGGCCGCCATCACGCGCTTTCCGGGCACCCCTGCCGCGGCCGAATTCTACGCCGCCACCGGCTTCAACGCGATCCGCGCCGTCACCCCGGCGGACCTTGCGGAGCTGGATGATGTGGTGGACGAGACACGCGCCTTCCTGCGCGCCGGCTGAGCCGGGCGGTCAGCAGACCCCAGATGCTCGCCCGGCTCCCGCTTCGGCTCAAGCTCTTTGGCCTCGCGGCCCTGGCCATGCTGATGCTCGCCGGCGTGCTGACCTTCCTGCAGGATCGCCTGGTGGTGCGCGCGCTGGAGGCGGAATTGCAGGCCCGCGCCATCGCCGTCTGCCCCATCCTGGAGACGGCACTGGGCACGCCCTTGGCCGAGCGCGACTACGCCACCGTGCAGGCCGTGCTGCGTGAGGGCGTCGCCTCGGGCAGCTTTGCGCATATGGTCCTGCTGGATCCGCAGGGGCAGCTGATCTCCAGCGAGGGCTGGTCCTTCGCGGATGGCATGCCCCGGCCGGGCCGCTGGACCATGGTGAATGGCGAGGAGCGGCAGCTCTACACCGTGCCGGTCACCCTGGCGGGGCAGCCGCTTGGCACGCTGCATTTCGGCCTCTCCCGAAAGCCGCTTCAGGCCGCGCATGAGGCGCTGCTGCGCGGCGCGCTGGTGGTCAGCCTGGGCGTGCTGGCACTGCTGGTGCCGCTGGTGGAGCTGGGCAATCGCATGCTGTTTCGGCCCATGGTGCGGCTGGAGGCGGCGGCGGCGCGCATCCGGGATGGTGATTACGACATCCATCTCCAGCCGCGCGGCCAGGATGAGGTGGCCCGGCTGACGCAGACCTTCACCCAGATGGCGGAAGCCATGCGGGAGCGCCTGCGCGCCCTGATGGCGAGCGAGGCGGCACAGGCCGTCCTGCTGGAACGCGCCCGCCTGCGCGAGAGCGAGCTGCGCGAGGCGCGGGACCGGGCCGAGATCGCCACCCGCGCCAAAAGCGCATTCCTGGCCAATATGAGCCATGAATTGCGCACGCCGTTGAACGGCATCCTGGGCATGGCGCAGGTGCTGGATACGCCCGAGCGCCCGGCCGAGGACCGCCAGGCGATTGCCGCCATCCTCGAATCCGGCCAGCGATTGCTGCGCCTGATCAACGACGTTCTGGAATTGTCGCTGTTCGAGACGGGGGGCACGCATCTGCAGCCCGTGTTGGTGCCGGCGCGCGGCCTGTTCACCCCGGCCCTGGCGGCGGCGGCGGCCGCCGCCCGCCGCAAGGGGCTGAGCTGGAGCCTGGACATCGCGCCCGAAGTGCCGGCCAGCCTGCGGCTGGACCCGGCGCGCATGACGCAACTGCTCGGCCATTTGAGCGACAATGCGGTGAAGTTCACCCAGGCGGGCGGCGTCTCCGTCACGGTCCTGTGGCTGGCGCAGCATCCCGAAGGGGGCACGCTGCGCGTGGAAATCCGGGATACCGGCATCGGCATTCCGCCCGAGGTTGGGCCCCGCCTCTTCGTGCGCTTCAGCCAGGCGGACAGTTCCAGCACCCGGCGTTATGGCGGCACCGGCCTGGGCCTGGCGATCTGCCGGCATGTCACGGAATTGATGGGCGGCGGCATCGGCTTCGACAGCCAGCCGGGTGAGGGCAGCGTCTTCTGGTTCGAAGTGCCGGCTTTGATCAGCTGAGGGAATGGTCGGAGTGAGAGGATTCGAACCTCCGGCCCCCGCGTCCCGAACACGGTGCTCTACCAGGCTGAGCTACACTCCGACGCCTGCGGCTCGCGTCTTAGCGGCAGGACGCTTCCTCGGCAAGTCAGAGCGTGAAAGAATGCCGGCACCGGCGGCACAATCCCCGGCATCCACGAGGAATGATCGCATGAAGCTTTGGTTGGCAGGTTTGGGACTGGCCATGATGATGGGGGGCGCCATCGCGCAAACCAACCTCGGCAGCGTGGTGACGGAACGCCGTGAGGGCTTCAAGGCGGCAGGCGACAACATGACGGCCGTGGCCGCCGTGGCCCGCGCCGGCTCCGACCCGCGCGAGACGGTGGCCCGCATCACCGCCATCCAGGCCTGGTTCGCCACGGTCGGCACGCGCTTCCCGGCCGGCACGCAGCAGGGTGCTGCGGGCCTCGACACCCGCGCCCTGCCCGCCATCTGGACCGACCGTGCCGGCTTCGACGCGGCGCTGGCCGCGATGGGACCGCGCCTTGCCACCCTGCGTGAGGCCGCGGCCTCGGGCCATGTGGCCAATTTCCAGGCCGCCGTGCAGGCGACGGGCGCTGCCTGTGGCGATTGCCACCGCCCCTATCGGGCGCGCTGAAGCCGGTTGGCGAAGCCTTGGGCTGATTCCTCCGGCAGGAAGAAGAAGCTGAAGATATAGGGCTCCGACGCGGCGAAAATCGCCGGGTCGGGGCTCGCCACCTGCATCGTCGCGGCGTCGAAATCGGCCAGGGGGTGCAGCGCGCCCGCATGCCAGAAGAAGCCCGCATAGCCCAGGCCGGCCAGCAGCGCCGGCACATCACGCGTGCTGCCGGGGCGGTGGCGTTCCTCGATCTCGATGGACAGCACGGGGCGGCTGCGGGTGAGCGTGGCGCGCGCGCCTTCCAGCACCTCCTGCTCGGCGCCCTCGGCATCCAGCTTGATGCCGGTGATGTTGTGCAAATCCAGGCTGTCCAGCGTGATCACCGGGACGCGATGCGCCTGGGTGGTGACGCTGCGATGCTCGGCGTAATCCTTGCTGATGCTGGCCCATTGCTCCTGCGGGACGCCATCCAGCACGGGCAGGGTCAGAACCGCCTCACCCGCGCTGGCGCCCAGCGCCTGGGCATGCAGCGTGACATGCGCCGGCACGGCGCCGAAGGCTGCGATCAGGGCCGCGTGCAGCCGCGCCATGGCACTCGGCAAGGGCTCGAAGGCCAGCACCTGGCTGCCGGGCAGCCCGGCCAAGGGGATGGTCAGCAGCCCGTCATGCGCGCCGATATCCAGCAGCAGCCCGGGCCGGTACAGCGCTTCATGGAAGGTGAGTTCATCCATCAGATGGTCATCACCCCGCGCGAGACCGGCACCACGCCGCCGCCCACGCGCACGCGGATCGTGCCATCGCCCTCACGCCGGGCGGCGAGGATCAGCAGGCTGGGCCGCCCCATCTCACTCCCCTGCTCCACTTCGAGCGCCATGGCCGAGCCGCCGGCCAGATGCAGCAGCAACCCGGCCAGCGCGACATTGGCACCGCCGGTTGCGGGGTCCTCCACCACGCCGTTCAGCGGCGCGAACATCCGGGCACGCCGGCGCCCCACGCCCAGCGGCGTGTGCAGGAGCAGGCCGACCGGCGGGCTCGCCAGCGGGCCGAAGCATTTGCGCATCGCCAGGATATCCGGCGTGGCGGCGGCGAGTTGCTCCACATCCTCCACCTCGGCGATGGCGAAGGGCACGCCGCAGCCGGCCATCAGCGGCGGATGCGCATTCACATGGATGGCGCTGACCGGCAGCGCCGCGCAATCGGCGATGGCCGCGCGGTCGAAGCTGACGCCCAGTGTGAGCGGGCGCGGCGCCTCCACCTCGGCCGCGACGGGCAGACCGCCCGGCCCGCGCGTCAGCCAGGCGGTGACATGGCCGGCCGGCTGTTCGAGGATGAGTTGATCCCCCTCATGCCCGATGCGGCGGGCGATCATCACCGCCGCCCCCACATTGGGATGGCCG
>CANHTE010000276.1 GCA_947462945.1 Acetobacteraceae bacterium | reverse complement strand
TACACGCTGATCCCGCACGGGCTGCACGCCCTGGGCAAGCAGATGACGGCCGATCAGCGTGTGGAAATGCTGGATGCCGCCGGCGTCACGGATGCGGCCGAGCGCGAGCGCCTGGACCATCTGCTGGCGACCGAGCACGAGATCCCCGCCATCCTGCATGCGCTGGACGGTCGCTACACCAAGCCCGCCCCGGGCGGCGATTTGCTGCGCACCACGGATGTGCTGCCCACCGGCCGCAACCTGCACGGCTTTGATCCCTTCGCCATCCCTTCGGTATTTGCCGTGAAGGATGGCGCGCAGCAGGCCGAACGCTTGCTGGAACGCCACACGGCGAACGGCGCGCCGCTGCCCGAGACGATCGCGATGGTCCTCTGGGGCACCGACAACCTCAAGACCGAAGGCGGCCCCATCGCCCAGGCGCTCTGGCTGATGGGCGCCGAGCCGCGGCATGATGCCTATGGCCGCCTCTGCGGCGCGCAGCTCGTGCCCCTGGAGCGGCTGGGCCGGCCGCGCATTGACGTGATGATCAGCCTCTCCGGCATCTTCCGGGACCTGCTGCCCTTGCAGACCAAGCTGTTGGCCGAGGCGGCGCTCTTCGCGGCCGAGGCCGATGAGGCGCCGGAGATGAACTTCATCCGCAAGCACGCGCTGGCCTGCATCGCCCAGCATGGCGGCACGATGGAGGATGCGGCCCTGCGCATCTTCGGCAATGCGGACGGCACCTACGGCGCCAATGTCAACCAGATCGTGGATAATGGCAGTTGGCAGGATGAGGATGAACTGGCCGAGGCCTATATGAAGCGCAAGGGCTATGCCTATGGCGCCGATGGCCGCCCGCGCCGGCATGATGTGGTGATGAACCAGGTGCTGAGCACGGTGGAATGCACCTATCAGAATCTGGACAGCGTCGAGAGCGGCATCACCACCATCAGCCATTACTTCGACAGCCTGGGCGGCATGAGCCGCGCCGTCCTGCGCGTCCGTGGGCAGGAGCCTTCGGTCTATATCGGCGACCAGACGCGCGGCGCCGGCACCATCCGCTCGTTGGCCGAGCAGGTGAGCCTGGAGACGCGCACGCGGGCCCTCAACCCGAAGTGGTTCGAAGCAATGCTGAGCCATGGCTATGAGGGCGTGCGCCAGATCGAGGAGCATGTGACCAACACCATGGGTTGGTCCGCCACCACGGGGCAGGTGCAGCCCTGGGTGTATCAGCACCTGGCGCAGACCTACATGTTGGATGAGGAAATGCGGGCGCGCCTCGCCAACCTCAACCCGACCGCCTCTGCCAAAATCGCAAATCGCCTGATCGAAGCGACCGAGCGTGCCTATTGGGCGCCGGACGCGGCAACCCTCGAAGCCCTTCGCCGTGCCGGCGAGGAGCTTGAGGACAGATTGGAAGGCATCAGCCCGGAGATGGCCGCATGAATATCGTGACTCGCAAGGAACTGATCCGCGGCGCCAACACCGAAAAGGTGGGGGACGGGGTCGGCAGCGTGCAGGTCCATATGGACCAGATGGCCAGGATCGAAACGGCCAAGGTTTTTGCCGTCTATGGCAAGGGCGGCATTGGCAAGAGCACCACCAGCTCCAACCTCTCTGCCGCTTTCGCCAAGCTGGGCAAGCGCGTGCTTCAGATCGGCTGCGATCCGAAGCATGACAGCACATTCACCCTCACCAAGCGGATGATCCCGACGGTCATTGACGTGCTGGAGAGTGTGGACTTCCACGCGGAAGAACTCCGCGCGGAAGATTTCGTGGTCGAAGGCTATGGCGGCGTCATGTGCGTGGAGGCCGGCGGCCCGCCGGCCGGCACGGGCTGCGGCGGCTATGTCGTGGGCCAGACGGTGAAGCTGCTGAAGGAGCATCACCTGCTGGAAGACACGGACGTTGTCGTCTTCGACGTTTTGGGCGATGTGGTGTGCGGCGGCTTTGCCGCGCCCCTGCTGCATGCGGATCGCGGCTTGATCGTCGCGGCCAATGACTTCGACAGCATCTTCGCCATGAACCGCATCGTCGCGGCCATTCACGCCAAGGCGAAGAATTACGGCGTGCGGATCGGCGGCGTCATCGCCAATCGCTCCAAGGATGTGGACCAGATCCAGCGGTACAATGACGCAACGGGCATGAAGCTGCTGGGCCATTTCCCCGACCTCGACGTGATTCGCCGCTCGCGCCTCAAAAAGGCGACCTTGTTCGAGATGGATGACAGCCCGGAAGTCGAAGCCGTGCGCGCGGAATATCTGCGCCTGGCCGCCAGCCTTTGGGCCGGCGTGGACCCGCTGGCGGCCGAGCCGCTGAAGGATCGTGAGATCTTTGACCTGCTGGGCTACGATTGATGCAGAACACCAGCTACACCGAGCGCCGCGGCAAGCTCGAAGCCTATTTTGACCGGACGGCCGCCGTGGCCTGGCAGCGGCTGACGTCGGATGCGCCGGTCAGTGGCATCCGCGCCACGGTGCGCGCGGGGCGTGAGGAGATGCGCAACACGCTGCTCTCCTGGCTGCCCCAGGATATGGCTGGTCTGCGCATCCTGGATGCCGGTTGCGGCACGGGCGCCCTGGCCAGCGAAGCGGCGATGCGCGGCGGCGATGTTGTCGCGGTGGATCTCTCGCCCACGCTGATTGCCTGCGCGCGGGAGCGCGCCCAGGAGATCGGTGGCCCGCAGCCCGAATTCCACGCCGGCGACATGCTGGGCGAGGAGCATGGCGAGTTCGACCATATCGTCGCCATGGACAGCCTGATCCATTACGACGCGCCCGATATCGTGGCTGCGCTGGCCCGCGCGGCCAAGCGTTGCCGCCGTTCGATGCTGTTCACGGTGGCGCCGAATTCGCCGATGCTGAGCGCCATGATCACCGTCGGGCGGTTGTTTCCGCGCGGTGACCGGGCGCCCTTCATCGCGCCGCTGGCCGAAGCCAAGCTGCGCCGCCTGATCGCGGCCGAACCGGCCCTGCGGGACTTCACCGCCGGCCGCCACAAGAAGGTGCAGCGCGGTTTCTATACATCGCAAGCCTATGAGTGGGTGCGCCGATGAGTGGTTTCAGCCTCGCCAAGCAATGGATGAAGCTGTCGCCCTCGATGCTGCCGTTTGCCGATGCGGCGACGGAGGAGTTGCCGCTCGCGCGGTTGCTGCGCCTTTCCCTGTTCCAGATTTCGGTGGGCATGGCGGCTGTTCTGCTGATCGGCACGCTGAACCGCGTGATGATCGTGGAGTTGCAGGTGCCGGCCGGCCTGGTGGCCCTGATGGTGGCGCTGCCGCTGGTCTTTGCGCCCCTGCGCGCCCTGATCGGCTTTCGCTCGGACAATTACGCCTCGGCCCTGGGCTGGCGGCGCGTGCCCTATATCTGGTTCGGCACGATCTTTCAGTTCAGCGGCTTCGCGATGATGCCCTTCGCGCTGATCCTGCTCTCGGGCGATACCACGGGCCCCATGTGGGCGGGGCAGGTGGCGGCCGCCATCTCCTTCCTGTTGGTGGGTGCGGGCATGCATATGGTGCAGACGGCCGGCCTGGCGCTCGCGACCGACATTGCGCCGGCCAAGGTGCAGGCCAAGGTGGTGGCGTTGCTCTCCGTCATGTTCCTGATGGGCATGTTGCTGGGCTCCATCGTGTTCGGCGCGTTGCTGACGCCCTTCAGTCAGATCAAGCTGATCCAGGTGATCCAGGGCGCGGCGGGGCTGACGCTGATCATCAATTTCATCGCGGTCTGGAAGCAGGAACCGCGCGTCCCCAACCGCAACATGGACCGCGTGCAGGAGCCGAGCTTCATGGAGGCCTGGCGCGAATTGCGCGCGACGGGCCCCTGGGGGCGCCGCCTGATGGCCACCGGCCTCGGCACCTTTGCCTTCT
>CANHTE010000275.1 GCA_947462945.1 Acetobacteraceae bacterium | reverse complement strand
GATTGCCCGGGGTTCTGCGTGATGATCACAACCTGCGGCGGCACCGGGACGGGGTAGGCTTCGATATTGAGCTTGAGGAAGCTGAAGGCGCCCACCGCGACGAAGGCGATGAACAACAGGATGACCAGCGCCCGCTGCTGAAGCGAGATGGCGACAATCTGGCGCATGTCTGCTCAGTCGATCCGCGCTGCGCGGTCAATGAACAAGGCACCGCCGGTGACGAGGCGATCCCCCGCCTGCACGCCATCCCGCGCCTGGATCACATCACCTGAGCGGATGCCCGGCGTGATCTGGCGCATGATGAAGCGCCCTTCGGGCAGGGCCACCCAGACATTCGCCTCGCTGCCGCGAAAGATCACGGCGCTGGCCGGAATGGCGGGGGATTGCTGGGCCTCACCCACGGTGATGCGGAAATTGGCGAACATCTCCGGCCGCAGCGTGCCATCGGGGTCCGGCACCTCGGCCATCACGGTCAGGCGGCGCGTCGCGGGATCAAGCCCGGCCGCGGTGCGCACGATGCGGGCGGGAAACACCCGGCCCGGCAGCGCGCCCAGCGTGACCTCCACCGTCTGGCCGAGTTGGATCAAGGGCACGTCCATCTCGCGCACATGCGCGACGAGCCACATGGTGGAGAGGTCCGCGATGGTAAACACCGGCTCCCCTTGCCCGGCCGAGAGCCATTGCCCCGGCCCCACCCGGCGCTGGGTGATGGTGCCGGCCAGCGGCGCCGTGACGGTGATGATGCCACTGACCTGCCGCGTCGCCTCGATCTCGGCAATTTCTGGCGTGCTGCGGCCCAGCACGCGCAGCCGGTCCCGCTGGGCTTCGGCCTGGGCGGTGGCGCTGCGGGCATCGGCATCGGCGGCGTTGCTGGCGGCGCGGGCCTGCTCCACATCGCGCTGCGAGGCGGCACGGGCGGAAAACAGCGATTGCTGGCGCGCTTCCTCGCGCCGGGCCTGTTCCAGCGCCACGCGGGTTTTCTGCACATTGTCCAGCGCGGCCAGCAGCTCATTCGCCGCCGTCGTCACATCGGGCGTTTCGATCTCATAGAGCGGCGCGCCGGCCAAAACGCGGTCCCCCACGCGCACAAAGGCGCGGGTGACGCGCCCGGTGAAGGGCGAGAGCATGGGCGTGGAGCGGTCATCATTATAAGCGATGCGCCCTTCGGCCAGGCGCTCGGGCCGAAATTCACGCAGCGCCACCGGTTCGATCCGCAAGGCGCGCATCTCATTTTCGTTCAGCCGGAACTGGCCGGGCGGCAGGCGCTCGGCGGCGGCGGACGGGGCGGGCGTGCCGTCAGGCTGGTTCAAAAAGAACCAGGCGCCACCGGCCAGGACCGCGGCCAGGCCGATCCAGAGCCAGGGCTTGCCGCCCGTCGCAGCCTCGGCGGTGCTTTCCGGTGGGGAAGCAACCTTGGGTGCCTCCTGATGGATCACGTTCATGAATGTCCTGGACTTTCCGGCGCATAGGAGAACGAGGAGACCTGTCAGACGGCCTGTCGCAACCCAGCGATAGGCGTCAACATAAACCGAAGCTGAACGAAACGGTAGGCGTTCAGGCTAAAATCTTGGTCACGTTAAACGAAAATCAGGCGGGCAAGAGCGGCTGCGGGTCCAGCCAAAGGCGATACCAGCCCAGGCTGAAATGCAGATGCGGCCCGGTCACGCGGCCTGTGGCACCCATGGCGCCCATGCGCTGGCCTTGCCGCACCTCGTCACCTTCCCGCAAATCCATGGCGGAAAGATGCGCATAAAGGGTGTTCACCCCATGGCCATGGTCCAGCACCATGAGCTTGCCAAAGAAATGAAACTCCGCCGCCAGCGTCACCACGCCGGACGCCGCCGCCAGGATGGGCGTGCCGACCGGCCCCGCGACATCCAGGCCGTAATGCGGCTGGCGCGGCTGGCCGTTCAGCACGCGCTGGCTGCCAAAGACGCCACTGATGCGCCCGCGCGCCGGCCAGGCGAAGCCCTGCGCGAAATCCACCCGCGTGGAATCCAGCCCCCGCACCGCGGCCAGGCGCTCACGCTCGGTCCGGATGCGCTCCAGCGCCGCCGCATCCGGCGTCACCTGCGCGGGCGGCAGGCCGGTGATGTTCTGCACATCCCATTCGCGCCGGGCCACGGGAATATGGCGCGCCACCCCATTCACGCTGAGCGTGGCCGATGGCCCGTGGTCCCGCCCGAAGCCCAGCACAAACAGCCCCCCGGGCGAAACGCGCACCGGCTGGCCATCCAGCATCAGGCGCTGGCCTGCGGCCCCCTGCCCCAGCAGCAGCGCGCCCTGCGAGGCCGCGCCACGCCACTCCACCGCCGCCGCCGGCCGCGCCAGCACCAAGGCGGGCAAAGCCAGGGCGGGCAAAGCCAGGGCGGGCAAAGCCAGGGCGGCGCGACGCTTCAAAACAGGCTGCCCTGCGGCGGCTTGGCGGGCTTCGGCTTGCCGCCGGCCGAGGTCACTTTCACCGCGCCATCCTGGAAGGTCAGCGTCAGCGCGGCCCCTGGCGCCACCTGCGCGGCCAGGGTCAGCGCCGTGCCATCCACGCCCTGCACCAGGGCAAAACCCCGCGCCAGCACGGCGTTGTAGCTCACGGCCTCCAGCCGGGCAGCCAGGCCTTCGATGCGGGCCGCGCGCTCCCGAATCAGCGCCATCAGGGGGGCGGCGGAAAGCCGGGCCAGGGCAGGTGAGGCCAGGCGCCGCGCGGCATGGTGTGCCCAGGCGGCCCGCATGCGCTGCTCCAGCGATTCCAACGCATGGGATGCGGCGGCAATCGCCTCCCTCGGGTGGCGCAACCCGGCGCTGAGGCGCGTGAGTTCCGCCCGCTTGGCCACGACAAAGCCGGGAAGGGCTGCGCGCAGCCGCTCACCCCGGTCATCCAGGCGCTGGCGCAGCTGGTTCACCATTGCGGGCAGATCGGGCAGGCCGGCCTCGGCACGGGTCAGATGCAGGCGGGATTCGCGCAGCCGGGCGCTGATGCGGTTATCCATCCGCGCCCCGCGCTGGGCGAGGTCCGCCGCCAGCTCCACCCGCGCCGGCACGGCCAGTTCGGCGGCGGCGGTGGGTGTGGGCGCCCGGCGGTCACTGGCGAAGTCAATCAGCGTCGTATCCGTCTCATGCCCGACGGCCGAGATGAGCGGAATGGTCGAGGCGGCGGCGGCACGGACCACCACCTCCTCGTTGAAGGCCATCAGATCCTCCAGCGAGCCTCCGCCGCGCGCCACGATGATCACATCCGGGCGCGGCACCGGGCCATGGGCGGGCAATGCGGAAAAGCCCCGAATGGCGGCGGCGATCTTCTCGGCCGCCCCCTCGCCCTGCACCGGCACGGGCCAGAGGATGACGTGGCGCGGAAACCGGCGCGCCAGGGTGGTGCGAATATCCTGGAGCACGGCGCCCTGCGGGCTGGTCACCACGCCGATGACGCGCGGCAGCAGCGGCAGCGGGCGCTTGCGCTCCGCGTCGAACAGTCCCTCCTTGAGGAAGGCCGCCTTCAGCGCCTCGATCCGCGCCAGCATGGCACCCGCGCCGGCATATTCCAGCTTCTCGATCACCAGCTGGTATTTCGAGCGGTCGGCATAGGTGGAGAGGCGGCCGGTCGCCACCACTTCCATGCCATTCTCGGGCTTGAGACCCACGCGGGAGACGGTGCCCTTCCAGATCACCGCCTCGATCTTCGCGTTTTCTTCCTTCAGCGAGAGGTAGATATGGCCGGAGGCGTAGGGTTTGACCTCCGTGAGTTCCCCACGGACGCGCACGCGCGAAAACGCGCCTTCCAGCGTGCGCTTGATGGCCCCCGCCAACTCGCCCACACCATACTCCGGAACATTGGCACCGATTCCGTCCATACCCGACTTATAGGGGTGGATTTT
>CANHTE010000274.1 GCA_947462945.1 Acetobacteraceae bacterium | reverse complement strand
CTGATGCATGGCACGCGCGTGGCGAACCTGCCGCGCGGCACCGAGATGGAAGCGGTGACGCTGGAGGAGGGCATCGCCCTCCTGGCCGAGAAGGGCAAGGAATTGCCCCCGCTGAAGGGCAAGGGGGGCAAGAAGGCGCCCGCCAAGAAGGCCCCAGCCAAGAAAGCCGCGCCCGAAAAGGCGGCGGCCCAGGCCGCGCCGGTGAAAAAGCCTGCGCCCGCCAAGAAGGCCGCCCCAGCCAAGAAGGCTGCCGCGAAAAAGGCCCCCCCGAAAAAGCCTGTGGCCAAGAAGGCGCCCGCCAAGAAGAAGGCGGCCGGCTGACATGCCGCGCAGCGGGCCGCCGGCCAAGGGCCACAAGGCCCGCAAATCCAACGCCAAGCGGCGGGCGGATGAAGGCCTCTCCGCGCCGCCCCCGCAAAAAACCGGCCGTCCCAAGGTCAAGACCGCGCCCAAGGGCGCGCCCATGCCCAGCAAGGCCGACCTCAAGCTGTTCCTGATCAGCATGGGCGGCCGCGTCGGCAAGAGCGAGATCGCCCGCCATTTCGGCCTGCACACCGAGCAGCGCCCCGCCCTGCGGCAACTCCTCTCCGAGATGAAGTTCGACGGCACGGCCAAGCCTGTCGGCAAGCGAAGCTTCGCGGGTGAGGCGGCGGGCGCCCCCGTGCCCGTCACGCCGCCCGCTCCCGTCCCCGGGGTGCGTTTCAAACCGGCAGCGCCCGGCCGCGCGGATCGCACCATGCCGCCGCGTCCCGAAGTGGAGGCCGCCCCCGCCAGCCGCCCCAGCCGCCTGCCGGAGACGGCGGTGGTGGAAATCTTCGGCACCGACCCCGATGGCGACCCCATCGCCCGGCCCGTCGCCTGGGAGGGCGAGGGCCGGCCCGTCATCTACATGCATCCCGAACGGCGCGGCCAAACCGCACTCGCCGCCGGTGAGCGCGTGCTGGCCAAGCTGCGCCACATCACCGGCGAGAAATATGAGGGCCGCACCCTCAAGCGCCTGGGCCGCACCGAGGATCGCCGCCGCATCCTGGGCGTTTTCCAAGATGGCCGCATCATCCCGACCGACCGCCGCCAAAAGGCCGAATGGACCGTCCCCCCCGGCGAGGAAGGCGGCGCCCATGGCGGCGAAATCGTGCTGGCGGAAGCCCTGCCCTCCACCGGCTTCGGCCTGCGCCCCGCGCGCATCGTGGAGCGCCTGGGCCGCCTGGGAGAGCCGCGCTCGGTCTCCCTCATCTGCATCCACGCCCATGGCATCCCCGAGCTGTTCACCGCCGAAGCCGAGGACCAGGCCGAGCGCGCGCAAGCCACGCCGCTCGGCCAGCGCACGGACCTGCGCGCCACGCCGCTCATCACCATTGATGGCGAGGATGCGCGGGATTTCGACGATGCGGTCTATGCCGAACCGGAAGGCGCGGGATGGAAGATCATCGTCGCCATCGCCGATGTGGCCCACTACGTGACGCCCAATTCGGCCCTGGACCGTGACGCCTGGGCGCGCGGCAATTCGGTCTATTTCCCGGACCGCGTGGTGCCCATGCTGCCCGAGGCGCTGTCCAATGGCTGGTGCAGCCTGAAGCCGCTGGAGGAACGCGGCTGCCTTTTCGTTGAGATGCATTTCGACGCCAGCGGCACCAAGACGCATCACACATTCGGCCGTGGCCTGATGCGCAGCTTTGCCCGCACCACCTATGAGCAAATCCAGGCCCTGCAGGATGGCAGCGAGGAACTGCCCGGCGTGCCCGAAGGCCATGTCACCCGCCTCTATGCCGCCTTCCGCGCCCTGCTCAGCGCACGTGAACGGCGCGGCACGCTTGATCTCGACCTGCCCGAGCGCCGCGTCATGCTGGATGCCGAGGGCCAGGTCACCGCCGTCATCCCCCGCCCGCGCCTCGACAGCCACCGCCTCATCGAGGAATTCATGGTGGCGGCCAATGTCTGCGCGGCGGAGGAGCTGGAGCGGCTGGGCCAGCCCTGCATGTACCGCATCCACGCGCCCCCCTCGGAGGAGAAATACAACTCCCTGAAGGAGTTCCTGGGCACGCTGGGCCTTTCCCTCAACCCCGTGGGGCAACTCCAGCCGCGCGATTTCCAGCTGCTGCTGGAGAAGGTGAAGGACACGCCCGAGGCGCGCATGGTCAATGAAACCGTCTTGCGCAGCCAATCCCAGGCGGCTTACGAGCCGGATAATATCGGCCATTTCGGCCTGGCCCTGCCGCGCTACGCCCATTTCACCTCCCCCATTCGCCGTTATGCAGATCTGCTGGTGCATCGGGCGCTGATTCGCGGGCTGAAGCTGGGCAAGGATGGCCTCTCCGAGGCCGAGACCGCCCGCTTCCCGGAATCGGGCGAGCACATCACCGCCACCGAACGCCGCGCCGCCGCGGCCGAGCGTGACGCGGTGGACCGCTACCTCGCCGCCTATCTGGCGGACCGTGTGGGGGCGAGCTTCGCCGCGCGCGTCTCGGGCATTCATGCCTTCGGGCTTTTCGTGCAGCTGACCGAGACGGGCGCCTCCGGCTTCGTGCCGATGAAGGCCCTGCCGGAGGATCATTGGATCGCCTCCGAGGATAAGCGCAGCCTTGCCGGCCGCCATTCGCGCCAGGTGATCCGCCTGGGCGATGAGGTGGAGGCCCGCCTGCGCGAGGCCAATGCCCAGACCGGCAGCCTGGTGTTCGAGCTGCTGATGGGCGGCGCCCCCCGGCGGATTCGAACCGGGCGCAAACGCAAGGCTTGAAGACTGGACTTGACCGGGGCGCGCTGGTCGCTAGAACACCGCTTCCCTTTCCGCACCGGCCCGCCCTTGATCCGGCCGGGGCGCAGCACAGAGCAAAGACAAGACCATGGCCAAGGCCAATACCATCCTCATCAAGCTGATCAGCAGCGCGGATACCGGCCACTTCTACGTGACCAAGAAGAACACCCGCACCGCCACCGGCAAGCTGGAACTCAAGAAGTATGATCCGCGCGTTCGCAAGCACGTCGTGTATCGCGAAGGCAAGATCAAGTAAGCCTGCGCTGCGGGATCAGCCCATCGGGCTGATCCATCACGGGTGAAGCCCACCCTGCCCGGATGCGATGCGCGGCAGGCCGGATGACCCCGGCCTTCCCCTCCCCCGCCCGGAGCGATCACATGCAACTCATCGGCCGCACCCTCTCGCCCTTCGTCCGCCGTGTGGCCGTGACGTTGAACATCTATGGCATGCCCTTTGAGAGCCTGGCCCTCTCCACCATGACCGACGCCGATACCATCCGGCGCAGCAACCCGCTGGGCCGCGTGCCCGCGCTGCTGCTGGATGATGGCGAGGCCCTGGTCGATTCCAGCGCCATCCTGGACCATCTGGACGAACAAGCCGGCGCCGCCGCGCTGATCCCCCGCCATGGGGCGGAGCGCCGCCTCGTCCTGCGCGCCGTGATGCTGGCCCTGGGCGCCACGGAGAAAAGCGTGTCCGCCTATTATGAGGGCCAGCGCCGGCCGGAGGGGCTGAGCTGGCCCGAGGGCCTGGCCAATCTCGAAGCCCAGGCGCAGGCCGGCTTCGGCGCGCTGGAAGCCATGCTGACGGGCGATCACCTTTGCCTGGGGCGCCTCACCCAGGCTGACGTCACGGTCGTGTGCGGCCATGATTTCGTGGCCCGCATGATGCCCCGCATGCTCGAAGGGCGGTTTCCCCGGCTTGCCGCCCTCTCGGCGCGGCTGAACGCGGATGCGCGCATCGGGGCCACCGCCTTCCAGGGCTAGCTCCACCGCGTTTTTTGGCGGGATGACGCAATCCTCACGCGACAAGCCATTGTGTTTTGTGCTGCACTGCACAAATCAGGTCTCGGCCACTGACCAATTGGCGTCAGCCGGCTGATGTCACGGGAAGGAT
>CANHTE010000273.1 GCA_947462945.1 Acetobacteraceae bacterium | reverse complement strand
CCGATGATTCAACCGTTGCGGACGCCATTCCTCAACCCCTTCTATTTTGCACAAAAATACGGCCGAAGGCGCGACACGCCCCGGCGATTACCATGCGATTCGAACAGCGCTGTTTTGGCGCATGCCTTGCTCTGGATCAAATTAAGCTGACATGCACAAATCGTCATTCATCACGTTGCTGCGCTGCAACATTTAACGTTGATTTAAGATGTTATCGACTGTTTTTGCGGCATCGAAACGGCGTTCCAGCTCCTGCTGGGTGGTCACCATTTGAAAGCGTAGCGCGCCCTTGATGGCCAGGCTTTCGCCCCGCCGCTGCTCGGGATGGACCGGCAGGGTGGCAAAGAGCACAGGCTCGGCCAGCAGGGGCAGGCGCTCAGCTGGATGTGGTGGGGCGAGCTGCAACGTGGCCAGGTAATGCGGCAGCGCGTCCCGCGCCTCAACGGCGCTTGCAGCCTCCTCCTCGGGGGGCGTTTCAGCCAGCAAAGCTGTCTGATGCAGGATGATCAACCCCTGCATCAGGGCGGCTTCCTGGCCTGGCGCATGCGGTCGCAGATGCGCCTCGATCAGCGCGGTCACATCGGCGAGGGCGGCGAAGAAGACTTGCCAACGGCAATGCGCCAGTGCGGCCTGGAAGTCCGGGTCACTGAACAGCTGCTTTTCGCTCCGCCCGGCCTTCACGCGGCAGTAATCCAGCACTGTCTTCTGGGCGACATAGGCCGCCTGACTTTGGAGAAACCGCGCAGCCTCGGCGGGCAAGACGTGGCGCCGCGTGCGAAACAAATTGAGAAGGGCCAAGGGACAAACTCCGGGGAGCCGGCGATATGGCGTGAAAGCCATGGCCTTGCCACTCCGTTAAATATTAACTAAAATTCACTCATCAGGCTGTTTTCTATTCGTTACATGACGCGATGGGCGGCGCGGACCGGAATCGCGTATCAGGAGGAATTCAAAAATGCCTTTAGTTGAGTCCGGCCCCGAGCCGGAATCCGCCACTTCGGCGGCGGTGGATCCCGTCACCGCGCAAGCCTATTGGAAAAAGACCTCAAGCCTGATGTGGACCGTACTGGCCATCTGGTTTGTCGCCGGCTTCGGCGTGCACCTTTTTGCGCAGACGTTGAACCCCATCCACATCTTCGGCTTTCCGCTCGGCTTCTACATGGCCGCCCAGGGCAGCCTGATCATCTTCGTCGTCGCCCTCTTCTGGTTCGCCAAGCGCCAAAACGAGATCGACGAGGAGTTCGGCGTGCAGGAGGACGCGTAACATGGCTGACACGACCGGGGCGAAAGACCCCTTCATTGACAACCTGAACAAGATCTACATCGGCTATACGGGCGGCTTCGCCTTCTTCGTCGTGCTGCTCGGCATTCTTGAGCAGATGGGCGTGCCGGACCGGATCATCGGCTACCTCTTCGTCTTCCTGACCATCGGCGTCTATGCCTATATCGGCATCATCAGCCGTACCCAGGTCGCGTCCGAATACTATGTCGCGGGGCGGCGTGTCCCAGCCATATATAATGGCATGGCCACCGGCTCAGACTGGATGTCGGCGGCGAGCTTCATCGGCATGGCAGGCAGCCTCTACGCGCTCGGCTATGGCGGCCTCGCCTTCATCCTGGGCTGGACCGGCGGGTACATGCTCGTCGCCATCCTGCTGGCGCCTTACCTGCGCAAATTCGGCCAATACACCGTGCCAGACTTCCTGGGGGCCCGCTTCGGCGGCAACTGGGCGCGCGCCATCGGCGTCGTCGTGCTGATCACCGCCTCCTTCGTCTATGTCGTGGCGCAGATCGTGGGTGTGGGCATCATCACCCAGCGATTCCTGGAAGTGTCCTTCCTCACGGCCGTATTCCTCGGCCTCGCGGGCATTCTGGTCTGCTCAATGCTGGGCGGCATGCGCGCCGTCACCTGGACCCAGGTGGCGCAGTACATCATCCTCATCATCGCCTATCTGATCCCCGCGATCCTGATGTCGGTGAAGATTTCGGGCGTGCCCATCCCGCAGCTCATGTATGGTCTGGCGCTGGAGCGCATCGAAGTGCTGGAACAGGGCTTCCGTGCGGCCGGCATGGTGCCGCCACCGGGGGTCACCGGCTGGCACACCTCGCCCTTCATCGGGGCCAATGGCCAGTTCAGCATGAATGCGGCGGTGAATTTCTTCGCGCTGATCTTCTGCCTCATGGTCGGCACGGCAGCCCTGCCGCACGTGCTGATGCGCTACTTCACCACGCCCAGCGTGCGTGAGGCTCGCGCCTCGGTCGCATGGTCGCTGTTTTTCATCTTTCTTCTGTACTTCACGGCGCCGGCCTATGCGGCGTTCGGCAAGCTGGAAATCTACCAGACCGTGATCGGCCAGCCGATCGCGAACCTGCCGGAATGGATCAAGAACTGGCAGATCATCTCGCCCTACGGAACACCGTGGGTGAACATCGTGGACGTCAACCGGGACGGCATCGTCCAATGGGGGGATTTCCGGATCCATCCTGACGTGGTGGTGCTGGCCACGCCGGAAATCGCGGGGCTGCCCTATGTCATTGCCGGCCTGGTTGCGGCGGGCGGTCTGGCGGCGGCGCTCTCCACCGCGGATGGCCTGCTGTTGGCGCTGGCCAATGCCCTCAGCCACGACGTCTATTACAAGATGATCAACCGTGACGCGCCGACGGCACGCCGCCTGATTATCTCTCGTGTGCTGCTGCTGATCGTGGCGGTGCTCGCGGCCTGGACGGCGGGCTCGATGGGGGCGGACATCCTCTTCCTCGTGGCCTGGGCCTTCTCCATTGCTGCCGCCGGCCTGTTTGCCGCGCTGGTGATGGGCGTTTGGTACAAGAAGACGACCAATGCCGCCGCCTGCTGGGGCATGGCCGTGGGTTACCTCGTGACCTTCTTCTACCTGATCTGGTCCGAGTTCTACGGACTGCACTTCATGGAAACCTTCGCCACCAAGGAGGCGATCCTGCGCGCCGCCACCGCTACGGCCGCGCTGCCCATGGCCTCGGCGGAGCTCAAGGCCTATGCGGCCGGGCTCGTCGCCAATGCCGCGGCGATCCAGGACGGCTCGCTGGCCTGGTTCGGCTCGCTCTGGGCCGGCAGTGGGTTGCCGACGGATCACGTGGTGCTGCGTGGCCGTGTGGTCGGGCGCCTCTGGGGCCTGAACAACATCTCGGGCGGCGTCTTCGGCGTGCCGCTCTCCTTCCTGACCATCTACCTGGTCTCGAAGTTCACCACCGCCCCCTCTCAGGCGATGCAGAACTTCGTGGAAGACATCCGCATTCCGCGTGGCGGCGTTCGCCTGGCGGATCGCCGTGAGGCGGTGGACTGAACAACCCGGCGGTTTTCGGGTAACAGGGGCGGCCGCGGCAGCGCGGCCGCCCCATTTTTTTGAACAGCGATTGAAGCGCCGGGACCCATGGAACAGCCGCATTTCGTCTTTGGACATTTGCCCTTCTGGCTTGTCACCTACACGCTGGCTTTGACGGCCTGGGCCTGCATTGGCCGGTTCATGATGAGTTTCTTCCTGCCCCATGAGAGCACCAACTACATCTGGCGCGGCTTCCGCGCGCTGAGCGACTGGGCCGTGTGGTGCGGCGCGCGCATGGTGCCGAGCTATGTCGCGCCCATGTACCTGCCCCTGGTGGCGATGTGCTGGCTGTTTGGCCTGCGTTTGGTCTTTGGCATCTTCATGATCTCGGCGGGCTGGGCGCCACGCCTCGGGCCAGGAGCGGCGCCATGACCCCGCAAGGCCTGTTCGTCACGATCGTCGCTGTCTGTTTGATCAACGGATTCATCTCGCCGATGCTGGCCGTGGTCTGGCACCTGCATCCCGTCTGGATGCCCGAGATGATGCCCGCCACGCGCGAGACGATTTTCT
>CANHTE010000272.1 GCA_947462945.1 Acetobacteraceae bacterium | reverse complement strand
CGCCCGCAGCAGATGGGCCTTCGCGACGCGCTGCTCGCCTTCATCGCCTTCCGTGAGGAGGTGATTCTTCGCCGCTCACGCCACCGGCTGATGAAGGCGCGGGAGCGGGCGCACAATCTTGTTGGCCTTGCCATCGCTGTGGCGAATATTGATGCGGTGATCCGCCTCATTCGGGAAAGCCCGGATGCCGCCGCCGCCCGCGTGGCGCTGATGGCGCGGGACTGGCCGGCCGCCGATGTCGCCCCCCTGGTGGCGCTGGTGCAGGATGAGGGCAATGAGCTTTCGCCCGAAGGCACCATGCGCCTGACGGAAGCCCAGGCGCGCGGCATCCTGGAGTTGCGCCTGCAACGCCTGACCGGCCTTGAGCGCGAGAAGATTGACGCGGAACTCAAGGAAGTCGGCGCGCGAATCGTTGAGTTGCTTGAGATTCTCTCCAGCCGGCCGCGCCGCATGGAGGTGATGACCGAAGAGTTGCTCGCCACCCGCGCCACGCTGAACCAGCCGCGCCTGACACGCATCGTCGATTACGCGGCCGATATCGACGATGAGAGCCTGATCGCTCCGGCCTCGATGATCGTGACGCTGACGCGCGATGGCTATGTGAAGCGCACGCCGCTTGATGTGTTCCGTTCGCAGCATCGCGGCGGGCGCGGGCGCAGTGCGGCCTCGACGCGCGCGGATGATGTGGTGGTGCGCAGCTTCGTCGGCCACACGCATCAATGGGTACTGTTCTTCACCAGCCGCGGCATCGCCTTCCGCGAGAAGGTCTGGCAGTTGCCGGAGGGCGGCACGGGCGGCAAGGGGCGCTCCCTGCGCCAGGTGCTGCAACTGGCCGAGGGCGAGACGGTGACCGCCGTGCTGCCGCTGCCGCAGGATGAAACCCTGTGGGAGCATTTGCACCTGGTCTTCGCCACCACCGATGGCAATGTGCGCCGCAACCGGTTGAGCGACTTCCGCAATGTTCGCTCCTCCGGCCTCATCGCGATGAAGCTCGATGAGGGCGATTCGCTGGTCGGCGTCGCCACCTGCCGTGAGGGCGATGACGTGCTGCTGGCCACGCGCATGGGCAAGGCGATCCGCTTCGTGGCGGATGCCGATACGCTGCGCGTCTTTGCGGGCCGCGATTCGACCGGCGTTCGCGGCATTCGCCTGGCCAAGGGTGATCTGGTGATCGCGCTGGCCGTGCTCGGCCATGTGAACGCCACGGTGGAGGAACGCGCGGCCTACCTCAAGCACAAGCGCCGTGCGGAGGGTGAGGAGGCCGAGGTCGCCGCCCCCGATGACGCCGATGAAGCCGGCGCCCAGGACATCACCCTGGCGCCCGAGCGCATCGCGGAGATGGAGGCGGCCGAGCAATTCCTGCTGACGGTCACGGATCGCGGCTTCGGCAAGCGCAGCAGCGCTTACGAATACCGCGTCACCGGGCGTGGCGGGCAGGGCATCGGCGGCATCACGCTGAGCCGGCGCACCGGCTCGGCCGTGGTGGCCAGCTTCACCGTGCAGACCGGCGATCACATCATGCTGATGACCGATGGCGGCCAGGCCATCCGCTTCGAGGCCGAGCAGGTGCGCCAGACGGGGCGCCAATCACAGGGCGTCATGTTGCAGCGCCTGGATGATGCGGAGCGTGTGACCAGCTGCTTCCCCGTCCTGGAGGACGAGGCTGACGAACCCGAACAGGATGCCCCCACGGAATGACTGACCGCGTTGCCCTCTACCCGGGCACCTTCGACCCCGTGACCAATGGCCATCTGGACGTGATCGGCCGGGCCGCGCGGCTTGTGGACCGGCTGGTGATCGGCGTGGCCATGAATCTCGGCAAGGGCCCGCTGTTTTCCATCGAGGAACGTGCGGAACTCGTCGCCGCCGAAACCCAGGCCGTGGCTGCCCGGACCGGCTGCGTGATCGAGGTGCGGCCCTTCTCCGGGCTGCTCGTCGGCTTCGCGCGGGAAGTCGGCGCACAAATGATCGTGCGTGGGCTGCGCGCCGTCTCGGATTTCGATTATGAGTTCCAGATGTGCGGCATGAACGCCCGGCTTGACCCGGAGATCGAGACAGTCTTCCTCATGGCGAGCGAACGCAATCACTTCATCTCCTCGCGCTTCGTGAAGGAGATCGCCCAGCTGGGCGGTGATATCTCCAGCTTCGTGCCGGCACTGACACTGAAGCGGACGCTGGCCAAACTCGCCCAATAATGACCCAACGGAGGATCAGCATGAACCGCCGCGCCCTTATGACCACAACCCTGATCGCAGCAGGAGCGATAATGTCCGAGACCAATGAAGCCGAGGCGCAAGCCGCCCCGGATCGTGAAAATACCTTGATCATGGAGCTGAAGGATAATGGCCGCGTGACCATTCAGCTCCGCCCCGATCTGGCGCCGCTGCATGTCGAGCGCATCAAGACGCTGACCCGCCAGGGCCTGTATGACAACACGCCCTTCCACCGCGTGATCGAGGGCTTCATGGCCCAGGGTGGCGACCCCACCGGCACCGGCACGGGCGGCTTCCGGGACCGTGGCTTCGCCGATATCCGCGCCGAATTCAGCCAGCCATCGCGCGCGCGCTTCCTGCGCGGCACCTGCGGCATGGCCCGCGCGCAGGACCCGAACAGCGCGAACAGCCAATTCTTCATCATGTTCGCGCCGGCTTCGAGCCTGGATGGGCAATACACCATCTGGGGCCAGGTCACGGCCGGCATGGAGCATGTGGACCGCATCAAGCGCGGCGTGGGCGGCGGCGGCACCGTGCCGGCCCCGGCTGACCGCCTGGTGCGCATGCGCGTCCTGGCCGATATCCCCTGATGACCGGCCGGGCGGCCACGCCCGGCTTGATCGGATCAACGGATTTCCCCGGCACCCCCATGTGCCGGGCCTGATCTGCGACAGGAGCCCGCCCCTGCATGACGCGTCAGGGGGCGGGCTCCAGCTTGACAAGCCTGCCCGTGCGGTGTGTTTCGCGCCGCACGGGTAGCACCCGTGAGCCCGTAGCTCAGTTGGTAGAGCACGTGACTTTTAATCATGGGGTCGTGGGTTCGAGTCCCACCGGGCTCATTCCCCTCATTTTGTGCATCTCCGCCGCAACTCCGCCGTTTTGAGGCGTTTTATGGCCGCGAACGGAGCGCTGCGTGTCCCCAACCCCATCCCCCTCGCCTCTCGGCGCGATTCTGGCGGCGCTGCTGGGCGCCTTCGTCGTACTCGGCGTGTTTGGTGCCGCCATCGTGCCGCCAGCGGCGACGGGCTGGATGCTCTCCGGGCAATTGGGGCCGGACCCGGTGCAGTATTGGCTGGGCTGGAGCTTTTTTCGTGATGCACCCTGGGCCATGCCGCCCGGCCTCAGCCCGAATTTCGGCATGGAACTCTCCTCCTCGGTGTTTTACGCCGATGCGATTCCGTTGCTGGCGCTGGTCTTTAAGGCGCTGCGCGGCGTGCTGGAGGTCGGGCAGTATTGGGGCCTCTGGCTGCTGGCCTGTGGCGCTTTGCAGGGTTGGCTCGGCTGGCGGCTGATCGGGCTTTACACGGCCTCGCCACTCGCGCGGTTGGCGGGGGCGATGCTGTTCGTGCTGCAACCCATGCTGCTCAATCGCATGGGCGGGCATTTCGCTTTGGCGGCGCATTTTCTCCTGTTGTGGGGACTTTGGTTTGCGCTGACCGGGGCGGGACGCTGGCGCTGGATGGCTCTCACGCTCGCGGCCTCGCTGATCCATTCCTACCTGCTGCCGATGGTGCTGGCCTTTTGGGCCGCGGATTGGTGGCGCCGGCGTGCCCTGGCAGAGGCGCTGATGGTGCCGGCTGCTGGGTTGCTGGGCTTGTGGGTGGCGGGCTTCTTCGTACTCGGCGCGGGGCATGGCGGGGCCATGTACGGCGCGAT
>CANHTE010000271.1 GCA_947462945.1 Acetobacteraceae bacterium | reverse complement strand
GGGGAGCAGCTTTCCCCCACGGATGCGCGGACGCTGATGGACTGGGTGGTGCGGCCGCAATTGCGCGCCGTGCCCGGCGTGGCCGACATCAACGTGCTGGGCGGCTTCGTCCGCACCTATGAGGTGGTGCCAGACCCTGCCGCCATGGCCGCGCGCGGCATCTCCACTGCCATGCTGGAGGAAGCGCTGGAGCGCAACAACCGCAATGATGGCGCGGGCCGCATCCGCGATGGCGAGGAGGCGCTTCTGGTCCGCGCCGAGGGCCGCATCCAGACGCTGGAGGATGTGCGCGCCATCGTGCTGCTGGCGCGCGGCACCGCCGTGGTGCGCGTGGGCGATGTGGCCGATGTGCGCTTCGGCGCCCTGCCCCGCAATGGCGTGGTGACGCGCGATGGCGAGGGCGAGGCGGTCTGGGGCATCGTGCTCGGGCTACGCGGCGCCAATGCGCGCTCGGTCGTCGAGGGCGCGCGCGCCCGCTTCCCCGCCATCCAGGCCTTGCTGCCCGAGGGGGTGGAGCTGGTGGTGTTCTATGACCGCGCCGATCTGATCGGCAAGGCGGTCTGGACCGTGCAGAAGGTGCTGCTGGAGGCGATTGCGCTCGTCGTGGTGCTGTTGATCCTGTTCCTGGGCAATTGGCGCGCGGCGCTGGTGGTCTCGCTCAGCCTGCCCCTGGCCGTGCTGGTGACCTTCGGATTGATGAATCATTTCGGGCTCTCGGCGAACATCATGTCGCTGGGGGGGCTCGCCATCGCCATCGGCCTGCTGGTGGATTGCGCCGTGGTGGTGGTGGAAAACGCCGCCCATCGCTTCGGCCTGCATGACAGCGCGAAAATCACGATGAAGGAGCGCATCCGCTTCACGGCGGAAGCCACGCGTGAAGTGATGGTCCCGCTGGTCTCGGGTGTCATCATCATCATCGCCGTCTTTGTGCCGCTGCTCTCGCTGCAGGGGCTGGAAGGGCGGCTCTTTGGCCCGGTGGCCAAGACCATCGCCTTCGCCCTGATCGCGGCCCTCACCTTGGCCCTTACCGTGGTGCCGGTAATGTGCGCCTTCCTGCTGAAGGGCGGCCACGCGAAGGAGCCCTGGCTCGTGCGCAAGCTGCATGCCGGCTACGACCCCTTCCTGGAATGGGCGATGACGCGGCCCTGGCGCGTGGCCGGCACGGCCGGTGTGGGCCTGGTTCTGGCGGGCCTGGCCTTCACGCAGATCGGCAGCATCTTCATCCCCGTCATGGATGAGGGCACGCCGGTGGTGACGGTGCGCAAGCACCCCACCATTGGCGTGGAGGAAGCGGCCGAGACCGATCAGCGCATCGCGCGCGACATCATCGCCCAGGTGCCGGAAATCCGCGGGATCATGGCGCGGGCCGGCGCGGATGAGCTGGGCATCGACCCTGTCGGGCTGAATGAGACGGATATGTTCTTCACCCTCGCCCCGCAGGAGGGCTGGCGGCCCGAGGCCCGGGCCGGCGGCACCGCCTGGGTGCTGGAACAGGTGCGCCAGGTGCTGGACGGCTTCCCCGGCACCAGCTTTTCCTTCAGCCAGCCCATCGACATGCGCGTGCAGGAGATGATCATCGGCGCGCGCGGCGATGTGGTAATCAAGGTCTTCGGCCCCGACATCCCCGAGCTGAACCGGATTGGCCGCGAGGTGGCCGAGGCGGTGCGCGGCATCTCCGGCAGCGCCGATGTCTTCGCGCTGCGCAATGAGGGCATGAAATACCTGACCGTCCGGGTGGACCGCCTGGCCGCCGGCCGCTTCGGCCTCAACGCGATTGATGTGCAGGAGGCGCTGCGCGTCTGGGTGGATGGGCGTGGCGTGGGCCAGGTGCTGGAGGGCGACCGCCGCATCCCGCTGCTGCTGCGCGGCGAGGAAGGGCTGCGCCGTTCCGCCGCCGACCTCACCCGGGTGCAGATCGCGCTGCCGGCGGGTGGCACCGTGCTGCTGAGCCAGGTGGCCGATATCCGCGAGGAGGAGGGCGCCGTGCAGGTGATCCGTGAGCAGGCCGAGCGCTTCGCCACCGTGCTGAGCAATGTACGCGGCCGTGACATTGGTGGCTTCGTGGCCGAGGCGCAGGCCGCCGTGGCGCAGCGCGTGACCCTGCCGCAGGGCTATCGCCTCGTCTGGGGTGGGCAATTCGAAAATCAGCAGCGCGCCCAGGCGCGGCTCTCCGTTGTGGTGCCCATCGCGCTGGGGATGATTTTTCTGTTGCTTTACCTCACCTTTGGCAGCGTCCGGCAGGCCACGCTGGTGTTCTGCAATGTGCCCTTCGCGCTGATCGGCGGCGTCATCGCGCTCTGGGCTTCGGGCGAGTTCGTCTCGGTGCCGGCATCGGTGGGTTTCCTGACGCTCATCGGCATTGCGGTGCTGAATGGCGTGGTGCTGATCAGCTACATCAACCGGCTGATCGCCGAGGAAGGCCTGCCTTTGGAACAGGCCGTGCGCGAGGGCGCCAAGCGCCGCATGACGCCCGTGGTGCTGACGGCGATGATCGCGGCCCTGGCCCTGGTGCCCTTCCTGTTCGCGACGGGTCCGGGGAGTGAAATCCAGCGGCCACTGGCCATCGTCGTCATTGGCGGGCTGGTGACGGCCACGGTGTTGACGCTGGTGCTGCTGCCCATCCTCTATGAGCGCTTCGCCCTGCCCCGGGTGAAGGCCGCGGCGGTGGCTGCCATGCTGGCGCTGATATTGCTGCCCGGGGCCGCGCAGGCCCAGCTCTCACGCCATTTGGAGGCTGCGCTGGCGCTGGATGCCGGCTTCCGCACGCTGGAGGCGCAGCGTGACGCGGCGGCCGCGCGCGGCGCCACCGCGCGCTCCCCCATTGCGGGTTCCCCCGCCCTGGGTGGCTCCCTGCGTTCCGGCACGCAGGGGCCGGGCCAGGTGCGGGAGATGGACCTGGAAGTGGCCGCCCCCATTTGGCTGCCGGGCCAGCGCGGCGCCTTGCAAGGCACGGTGACTTCGGCCGTGGCCGAATTCGAGAGCCGCTTGACCTTGCGCCGGCTGGAACTGGCCGGGCAATTGCGCGAGAGCTGGTGGGAAGCGGCCGAGGCCCGGCGCTCGGCGCAATTGGCACGGGAGCGGTTGGCCACCGCGCGGGAAATCGCGCGGGATGTCACGCGCCGTGCCCAACTGGGCGATATTCCGCCCACCGAAGCGCTGCTGGCGCGCAACGAGACGCTGGGCGCGGAACTCGCCCTCGCCCAGGCCGAGGCAGCGGCGGCGCAAGCGGTGGCGGTTTATCGCACGCTCACCGGCGGGCTGGAGCCGAACTTGCCGGTGGAGGCCTTGCGCCCCAGCGCGCAGCACCCCCTCCTGCTGGCGGCCGAAGCCGCGCTGGCCAATGCCGAATCGCGGCAGCGCCTGGTTGGCACCACACCGCGCGACAATCCCGAGTTGGGCCTGTTCGGCCGGCAGGAGGCAGGCTCGGGCATGAATGAAACCACCAGCCTGGGCCTGCGGTTTCGCATTCCCCTCGGCACCGAGGCGCGCAACGCGCCCCGCCGGGCCGAGGCTGAAAGCGAGATCACCCGCGCCACCGCGGAACTCACCCAGGCGCGCCGCGTGGTCCAGGCCGGCACCACCCGTGCCCAGGCCGAATTGCGCGCGGCCGACGCCGCCCAACGCATCGCCCGCCAGCGTCTGGCGGTTGCGAGTGAGCAGGAAGCCATCGCACTGCGGGCCTTCCGCGCCGGCGAGACGGGGACCTTCGATCTGTTCCGGGTGCGGCAATTGCGGCTGGAGGCCGCCAATGACGAAGGCGAGGCCAGCATCGCGGCCAGCCGGGCGCGTTCGCGGGTGAATCAGGCGGCGGGCGTGCTACCCTGACGCCCATGGATCAGATCAATACCCGTGACACATTGGGCCATCGTTGCGTG
>CANHTE010000270.1 GCA_947462945.1 Acetobacteraceae bacterium | reverse complement strand
GCGTGTCAAACACATTCTGCTTTTGCGTGCAGTTTTTTTGCTGCGTGAGTCACGAATGTCGCATCTTCACGAAACGGAAAGGCCGCCCGTCCATACCGGCGGCCCCCTTGATTCAGTGCTGCGGAACCACGCGCTGCTCCACGCCATTATAGAGCGAAAGCGGCCTGATCAGCCGGTTATCGGCGCCCTGCTCGAACACATGCGCGGCCCATCCGGTGATGCGGCTGCACACGAAGACCGGCGTGAACATCGGAATGTCGAAGCCCATCAGGAAATAGGCGGGGCCTGCCGGGAAATCGAGGTTGGGATGGATGTTCTTCTCGGCCAGCATGACGCGCGCGAGCACGGCGGAGGTGTTCATCCAGCGCTTGTCCCCCACGACATCGGCCATGATCTCGGCGTATTTCTTCATCGTCGGCACGCGGCTGTCGCCATTCTTGTACACGCGGTGGCCGAAGCCCATCACCAGCGCCTTGTGGTCGAAGCGTTCGCGCAGCCAGCTCTCCGCCGCCTCGGCCGAGGGGATTTCCTTCAGCATATGCATCACCGCCTCATTCGCGCCGCCATGCAGCGGGCCCTTGAGGGCCGCGATGCCGGCCACGATGGCGCCATGCAGATCCGCCATGGTGGAGGTGACGACGCGCGCGGCGAAGGTCGAGGCGTTGAAGGTGTGCTCGGCGTAAAGAATCATCGAGACGTCGAAGGCCTTGATGACCTCGGGTTGCGGCACCTTCCCGAAGACCATGTGGAAGAAGTTCTCGCAAAAGGGCAGCGCGGCATCGGGGGCGATGGGCTCCAGCCCCTTGCCCAGGCGGTTGCTCGCGGCCACGGCGGTGGGGATGCGCGCCAGCAGCCGGGTGGCCTTGCGGCGCTGGGCCGCGTCACTGATATCGGCGGCCTCGGGGTCTTCCATGCCCATGAAGGAGACGGCGGTGCGGATCGCGTCCATCGGGTGCGCGTCCTTCGGGAAATCGCGCAGCACGCGCAGCAGCGCGGGCGAGAGGGCGCGCTGTGAGCGCTCGGCCTCGGCAAAGGCGGCGCGTTCGGCCGCGTTGGGCAATTCGCCCTGCCACAGCAGGTAGGCGACATCCATGAAGTTGGAATTCTCGCACAGGTCCTGCACGGCATAGCCGCGATAGGTCAGGCTATTGGTCTCGGGCATCACCTTCGAGACGCTGGATTCATCGGCATAGACGCCGACGAGCCCTTTGCGGACGTCGATCTGTTCGGCCATGGCATTCCTCATTTCGTGCGCTGGGGCGGTGTCTTGTGCAGTGCAGCTTAAGCGCGCCCACGCCGCTGTCCATGGGCCGCATACGGCGCCGTGATGGGGGCGCAATGGCAGGGCGCGTCAGGACGCGCCCTGCCATTGCCGGATCAGAAAATGCCCGGCTTGGCGTCCAGCAGCGCGCCCTTGGGCAGTGCCACATGCAGCCCGCCCAGCTCACCCGCCTTCAGGCTCGCCAGGCTTTGCACCACCTCCAGGAAGCGGTTGCTCTCCCGGGCGGAGATGATGCCGTCCGTCAGGGTCTGGAACTTGTGGATGTATTGTTCCCGGGCGAAGGGGCGGGCGCCGCGGGGGTGGGCATTGGCCACGCCCAGCTCATCCACCAGCTTGGTGCCGTCCTTCATGGTGATTTCCACGCGCCCGCCAAAGGCCAGCGTCTCGGGATCGCGCGAGTGGTAGCGCTCGGTCCATTCCGGGGCCTCGCAGGTTTCGATCTTGTGCCAGAGCGCCACCGTGTCCCGGCGGCCGGCGCGCTTGGGGGCGTAGCTGTCCACATGGTGCCAGCGCCCGTCCTGCAGGGCGACGGCGAAGATGTACATGATGGAATGGTCCAGCGTCTCGCGGCTGGCCTTGGGGTCCATCTTCTGCGGGTCCTGCGCGCCGGTGCCGATCACGTAATGGGTGTGATGGCTGGTATGGATCATGATCTTCTCGATCGCGTCGAAATCCTTGATGGATTCGCGCATACGGAAGGCGAGGTCGATCAGCGCCTGGCTTTGATACTCGGCCGAATGCTCCTTGGTGTAGCTGTCCAGGATGGCGCGCTTGCCCTCACCGGCTTCCGGCAGGGGCACCTGGTAATAGGTGGGGTCATAGACCGTCTTGCGGCCCTTGCTGTCGGCCTGCGTGCGGCCGGAGAGCACCCAGGCGATCACGCTGTCCTCACCCTCATAGATCGGGCTGGGGGCGCCTTCGCCGCGCATGCAGCGGTCCACCGCCTCCACCGCCAGCTTGCCGGCATGGGCGGGGGCATAGGCCTTCCAGGAGCTGATCTCGCCCTTGCGGGACTGGCGGAAGCTGATGGAGGTGTGCAGCGCCTGCTGCACGGATTGGAAGATCACCTCCTGCTTCAGGCCCAGCAGCGTGCCGATGCCGGCGGCCGAGGCCGGGCAGAGATGCGCGATATGGTCCACCCGATGCTCATGCAGGCAGATGGCGCGGACCAGGTTGATGTGGATCTCATAGCCGGTGGCCAGGCCCCGCAGCAGGTCCTTGCCGGAACGCTCCATGGTCTGCGCCACGGCGAGGATGGGGGGGATGTTGTCCCCGGGGTGGGAGTAGTCGGCCGCCAGGAAGGTGTCGTGCATGTCGAGTTCGCGCACGGCCGTGCCATTGGCCCAGGCCGCCCATTCGGGGCTGGCGCGGAAGCTGGCCGGCATGCCGAACACCGTGCCGCCGCCCTTCTTCGCGTGGCCCAGCGCCATGCCGCGCGCCGAGACGACCGGCCGGCGGTTGATGGCGGCAATGGCGACCGAGGCGTTGTCGATGATCCGGTTGATGATCATCTCCGCCGTGTCTTTCGGCACGGCCGCCTTGTCGGTGGCCACGCCCGCGATTTTCCAGGCCAGCTGGTCCTCGCGCTTGAGCAGCGCCTTGGAGGGGTGAACTTTCACGGGATGGAGCTGCATGCGGCTTCCTCTTTCTTCGTGCCGGGTTGGCGGGCGGACCGCGCGCGCCTAGCCTTGTGTGATGTGGATGCGCCGCATCCTATTGATCGCGGCGCGGGGCGCAACATGGCGGGGAGATTTGGCAGGCATGGGATTCGATTTGGTGGTGCGCGGCAGCCTCGTGCTGGCCGATGGGGTGTTGGAAAACGGCTATGTCGCCGTCAGTGGCGGCGTGATCGCGGCCATCGGCCAGGGCAGCCCGCCCGCGGCGGCCGAGGTGGCGGACCATCGTGGGAAGCTTGTGTTCCCGGGCCTGGTGGATGGCCATATGCACACCAGCAGCAGCACCGGCTGGTCGGGAATCGAGGGCGCCTCGATGTCGGCGGCGGCCGGTGGCGTCACCACTTGCGTGGACATGCCCTATGACGTGCCGCGCCCGGTGACGGATCCGGGCCTGCTGGCCGAGAAGATCGCGGTGGTGAACGCCACCTCCCATGTGGATATGGCGCTGTATGGCACCATCCGGAAGGATGGGGGGGTGGACCAGATTGCGGGGCTGGCCCAGGCGGGCGTGTGTTCCTTCAAGCTCTCCACCTATGAATACGACGCGGTGCGCTTCCCGCGCATCAGCAACACCATGATGGTCGAAGCCTTCGCCGAGATCGCCAAGACCGGCCTGATGGTGGGCATCCATAATGAGGATCAGGAGATCGTGGAGGGGGCCATCGCGGCGGCCAAGGCGACCGGCCGGACCGACCCGATCATGCATGCCCGCACCCGCCCGCCGCTGTGTGAAACGATGGCGGACCTCGCCATCTTTGAGATGGCGCTGGAGACGGGCGCGCATGTGCATATCGCCCATTCCAGCCTGGCGCGGGGCTTTGACCTGGCCGAGATTTTCCGCAAGCAGGGGGGCAAGACCTCGGGCGAGGCCTGCATCCAGTATCTGTGCATGACGGAGGATGACCTGGTTCGCCTCCAGGGC
>CANHTE010000269.1 GCA_947462945.1 Acetobacteraceae bacterium | reverse complement strand
GGAGGATTTTTGCCGCAACCTCCTCATCACCGAGACGACGCGGATGGGCTCCGCCCTGAAATTCGCCTGGATCGCCGAGGGGCGGGCGGATGTCATGCCGCGCCTCTCCTCCGGCATCATGGAATGGGACACGGCGGCGGGCCAGGCGGTGCTGGAGGCGGCCGGCGGGCGGGTGGTGGATGCGCAAGGGCGGCCGCTGGCCTATGGCAAGCCCGGCTATCGCAATCCGGGCTTTGTCGCCTGGGGGTTGGCTTAGCGTGACCGCGCTGCTGGATGATCCGTTGGACGCGGCGGCCCTGTTGCGCGCCGGCGCGCTGGTCGCCTTCGCGACGGAGACGGTCTATGGCCTGGGCGCGGATGCGCGGAATGGCAAGGCTGTCGCCGCCATTTTCGAGGCCAAGGGCCGGCCGCATTTCAACCCACTGATCTGCCATTTCCCCGATGCCGAAGCTGCCTGGGCCGAGGTGCGGGCCGATGACCGCGCCCGTGCCCTGGCCGCCGCCTTCTGGCCGGGACCGCTGACCCTGGTGCTGCCGCGCCGGGCCGATTGCCGGATTGACCTGCTGGCGGGTGCCGGGCTGGACACGCTGGCCGTCCGCGTGCCCGCGCATGAGGGCGCACTCGCTTTGCTGCGGGCGGTGGCCACGCCCATCGCGGCGCCCTCGGCCAATCGCTCCGGCCGGGTCAGCCCGACGACATCGGCGCATGTGATGGAGGAACTCTCCGGCCGCATCGCCGCGATCCTGGAGGGGGGGGAATGCGCGGTCGGCGTGGAATCCACCGTGCTGGATTTGGCGGGCGGCGGGGCGGCGCTGCTGCGGCCGGGCGGCGTGCCGGTGGAGGCGATGGAGGCGGTGATCGGCCCCATCGGGCGGCCCTTGCCCTTGCATGCGGGGGCCGCGCCCACATTGCGCAGCCCGGGGATGATGCTCTCGCATTACGCGCCGAGCCTGCCGCTGCGGCTGGAGGCGACCGAGGTGGCGGCGGATGAGGCGCTGCTGGCCTTTGGCCCGCCCTTGCCCGGTGCGGCAGTGACCTTCCAGCTCTCGGAGACTGGCGATCTGGCAGAGGCCGCCTCTCGCCTCTTTGCCGGGCTGCGCGCGCTGGACCGGCCGGGGCTGCGGGGCATCGCCGCCATGGCTGTGCCTGGGGACGGGCTTGGGCCGGCGATCCGGGACAGGCTGGCCCGCGCGGCGGAGCCGCGGAGATAAATGCGCGCGGCGGAGCCGCGGAGATAAATGCGCGCGGCGGAGCCGGTAAGATGAAGCGGCGTGCAGCTCATGCTCCCCTCCCCCCTGGAGATGCCCTTGGGCCCCGCTATAACCTCCCCCATGCCTGACATGCCCCCGCCCGATCTCCTCGCTGAATTCCGCGCCCTGCTTGGCCCCCTGGGCGTGCTGCACGAAGCGGGCGACATCGCGCCCCACCTCGCCGATTGGCGGGGGCTGTATCAGGGCGAGGCCATGGCCGTGCTGCGCCCTGCCTCCACCGAGGAGGTCGCGGCCTGCATGCGGCTTTGCGCCGCCCAGGGAATCGCCATCATTCCCCAGGGCGGCAACACCTCCATGGTGGGGGGTGCCACGCCCGAGGCGCGGCCCCGCCAGGTGGTGCTCAGCCTGGCCCGCATGAACCGCGTGCGCGAGGTGGACACGGCGGACATGACGATGACGGTGGAAGCAGGCCTGGTCCTGGCCCGCGCCCAGCAGGTGGCGGCCGAGCATGGCGTGCTGTTTCCGCTCAGCCTGGGCGCCGAGGGGACGGCGATGATCGGCGGCCTGCTCTCCACCAATGCCGGTGGCAACACCACCGTCCGCTACGGCAATGCCCGCGAATTGATGCTGGGGCTGGAGGTGGTGCTGCCCGATGGCAGCGTGATCCATGGGCTGCGCCGCCTGCGCAAGGACAATACCGGCTACGCCTTGCGGCACCTGTTTGTCGGCGCCGAGGGCACGCTGGGCATCATCACCGCTGCCGTGCTGCGCCTGTTTCCCGCCGCGCGCGAAATGGCGACAGCGCTTTGCGCGGTGCCGTCCGAAGCTGCGGCGCTGGCCTTGTTCCGCCGCTTTCGCGCGGCCGATGAAGGCGCCGTGCGCGCCTTTGAGTATATGTCCGGCATCGGCATGGGCATGGTGATGGCGACCATTGAGGGCGCCAGCCTGCCCCTTTCGGAGCCCGCCGATCACTATGTGCTGGTTGATCTCTCCGCCTCGCGCGAGGGGGCGGGGCTGCGCGCCCTGATGGAAACCGTCCTGGAAGCGGCCCTGGAAGCGGGCGAGGTGACGGACGCGGCCTTGGCTGAATCCGAGGCGCAGCGCGCCGCCATCTGGCGCCTGCGGGAAGAACACCCCGAGGCGCAGAAGCGCGCCGGCGCCAGTGTAAAGAATGATGTCTCGGTTCCCGTCTCAGCGGTGCCGGAATTGATCCGCCGGGCCTCCGCCGCCTGCCGCGCGCTCATTCCCGGCAGCCGCCCGGTGCCCTTCGGCCATATGGGCGATGGCAATATCCACATGAACCTGGCCCAGCCCGAAGCCATGTCGGCCACCGATTTCCTGGCCCGCAGCCATGACATCATGGATGCGGTGAATGAGGTGGTGCGCGAATTGGGCGGCAGTTTCAGCGCCGAACACGGCATTGGCCGCCTCAAAACCGACATGATGGAGGCATGGCGCGGCGGCGCCGAATTGGCGGCGATGCGGCGCATTAAGGCGGCGCTCGACCCGCAGGGCATCATGAATCCGGGCAAGTTGCTGCCGGATGCATGATACCCACGGGCATGCGACGGCCGGGCGTGACCATGGGTCCGGTGGCTGGTAAGACCGGCGCTGCATGAAACGCATCGACCTCTACATCATGCGGCAGCTGGCGCTGTCGCTCCTGGCGGTGACCGTGGGGCTGGCGGCGCTGGTCTGGCTCACGCAGTCGCTGCGTTTCATTGAGCTGGTGCTGGATCGCGGCCTTTCCATCTGGGTCTTCCTGGAGCTCACCGGCCTGCTGCTGCCCAGCTTTTTCGGCGTCATCCTGCCCATCACCACCTTCGTGGTGACATTGTTTACCTATGTGCGCCTCGCCTCTGACCGGGAACTTGTGGTGATGCGCGCGGCCGGCCTCAGCCAATGGCAATTATCCCGCCCCGCGCTGGCCGTGGCCCTGGGTGCCATGGGCCTGTGCTTCGTGCTCAATCTCTGGATCACCCCCGCCTCGCACCAGGCCTTCCGGGAATGGCAATTCGAGATCCGCAACCAGATGGCAGGGCTGCTGCTGCAGGAGGGCGTCTTCTCCTCAGTGGGCGAGGAACTGACGGTCTATGCGCGGGATCGCGATGCGGCAGGCACGCTGTTTGGCATTCTGGTGCATGATTCGCGGGAGCGGGGCGCGCCCGTCACCATCCTCGCCGAAAGCGGGCGCATCACGAGCACCCCCCAGGGACCACGCGTCACGCTGTTCAATGGCCAGCGCCAGCAGGTGGAGCGCGTGGCTCAGCCCGATGGCACCAGCACCCTGCGGCTTTCGGTGCTCAGCTTCCAGGAAAACAGCCTGGATCTGGCCCGCGCCAATCGCAATGAGGGCCAGCGCTTCCGCAACGCGCAGGAGCGTGGCCTGGATGAGTTGTTCAATCCCGAGGACGGTGTCTCCGTGCGGGACCGCGGCCGCTTCCTGGCCGAGGCGCATCAGCGCCTCAGCGGCCCCTTCACGGCCGTCACCTTCTCACTGCTGGCCCTGGCTGTGGCGCTGAGCGGACAGTTCCGGCGGTTCGGCGGTGGCTTCAACCTCTTTATCGGCAGCGCGCTGATGGTGGCGCTGCTGGCGCTGGGCCTGTCCATCGGCAATCTCGCGGCGCGGCAAGCCTCCTTGATCCCGCTGATCTGGCTGCATGCGATTCTGCCT